>CAMBYR010000100.1 GCA_945872375.1 uncultured Blautia sp.
AACAGGGAGCGGAAGCTTTATATACTGGTTCCGGTACACTTCTTCAGGGAGCTAAATCGCTGAATGAGGGATCACGGAAGCTGGATACAGGCGTTTCGGAGGCCCTGTCCGGAGCGAATGCACTTGAGAATGGTACATCGCAGCTTTCCGCCGGAGCTTCTGAGCTTTCCACCGGTACTTCTGAGCTTTACAGCGGAGTAAAAAGCCTGAACAGTGGACTTGCAACGTTGAATGGCGGTGTGAAATCTTTTAGCACAGGAATTGGACAGCTTGCAGCAGGGGGAAGTGCGCTCGGCAGCGGAGCAAAGGAACTGGGCAGCGGAGTACAGGAACTTGCCAGCGGAAGCAGCAGACTGAAAGCCGGAACAGCAAAGCTCGCCAAAGGCGGAACAGAGCTTGGTGATGGTGTAGACGAACTGTATGACGGATCGAAGGAACTGAAGGATGGAATGGAAGAGTTCAACAAAGAGGGTGTGGAAAAAATTGTTAGCCTTCTGGATGAGGATGTGCAGGCGCTTCTGGACCGGCTGAGCGATCTGAAGAATGCCGGAGACGCATATACTCTGTTCAGCGATCCTTCCTTTACCGGAGACGGCAATGTGAAATTCATCATAGAAACAGGGGAGATGTGACTCGATTATCTGGTATCATCAAATTATTAAGTTATAGAATAAATCTATATCCTGTATTAACTTTTATCAATTTTACTTTTATTAAAAAAAGTGATATAGTATCAACATCGATCGAAGAAAAAATCAGGAGAATAGACATGTCAGAAATTAAAATTGAAAATGTGTGCAAATCGTTTCTGTCAAAAGACGGAAACGTGGATGCATTAAAAAATGTCAGCCTGACCATTGAGTCCGGCGACATTTACGGAATTATCGGAATGTCCGGTGCTGGAAAAAGTACATTGGTACGATGTATGAATTTCCTGGAAGTACCCACCGAAGGAAAAGTTCTGATTGACGGAAAATCTCTGGGAGATTTTTCGAAAAAAGAACTGAGAAAGCAAAGAGAAGAAATTGGAATGATCTTCCAGCATTTCAATCTGCTGATGCAGAAAACCGTATTGGAAAATGTGTGTTTTCCTCTGTATATTCAGGGAAAGAAAAAAGCGGAAGCCCGGAAAAGGGCGGCGGAGCTGCTGGAGATCGTAGGATTAAGTGATAAACAAAAAGCATATCCGGCACAGCTTTCCGGAGGACAGAAGCAGAGGGTAGCCATTGCAAGAGCACTTGCGTCAGACCCGAAAATTCTCCTCTGTGATGAAGCAACCAGTGCGCTGGATCCCCAGACGACATCATCGATTCTGGAACTTTTAAAAGATATCAATCAAAGATTTGGAATCACCATTGTGATCATCACTCATCAGATGGCGGTAGTCCGTGAAATATGTAATCATGTAGCGATTCTCAAAGAAGGAGAGGTTGTGGAAACCGGTCTTGTTTCCGAGATCTTCAACAATCCAAAATCCGCAGTTGCCAGGGAACTGATCCGGAAAGATATCGACTCCGGCGCAGGAGGCGGAAGAATCGGTACCCAGCCGCTGATCCGAAGCGGCGAGATCATCAGAATTGTCTTTTCTGAGAATTCTGCATTTGAACCGGTAATTGCCAACTTAATTCTCACCTTCCATGAGCCGGTAAACATTCTTCGGGCAGATACCAAGAATGTGGGCGGCGTGGCAAAGGGTGAAATGATTCTGGAGTTTGCCAAAGACAGCGAAAATGCAGAAGCAATGAAGCAATATCTGAGAGAAAGAGGTCTTGCGGTAGGGGAGGCGAATGATTATGTGGACTAAAGAAGTAATTAATATGATCATCCAGGGGATTGGTGAGACGCTGTATATGACCCTGGTATCTACACTGATCGGTTATCTTTTCGGAATCCCCATGGGAGTGCTCCTGGCTGTTTCCGATAAAGAAGGATTAAGACCCAATCCGGTACTGTATAAGGTTCTGGATGTGATTGCGAATATTACCCGAAGCATCCCGTTTCTGATTCTGCTGATCCTGATCCAGCCCTTTACCGTGTTTGTGGTAGGAAAAAGTTATGGTTCTTCCGCAACCATTGTTCCGCTGGTAGTAGCAGCCATTCCGTTTATCGGACGAATGGTGGAATCCTCATTGAAGGAAGTGGATAAAGGTGTCATTGAAGCTGCCCGCTCCATGGGAGCCAGTGATCTTCGGATCATTGTCAGGGTTCTTCTTGTGGAGGCCAGAACCTCCCTGATCACCGGAGCAACGATCGCGATCGGAACGATTCTCGGATACTCGGCAATGGCAGGATGTATCGGCGGCGGCGGTCTCGGAGACATTGCAATCCGATACGGATATTACAGATATCAGGCAGATATTATGGTCGTGACCGTAGTACTCCTGGTTCTGCTGGTACAGGTGTTTCAAACGGTGGGAATGGCAATTGCCAACCGTTTAGATAAAAGAAAATAATGTAAAGAATAAAAGAAAACGGAGGAACGTATTATGAAAAAGTTAGTTGCAGCAGCATTGGCAGGAGCACTGGTCGTAAGCTCATTCAGCTTCAATGTATTTGCAGAGGATGACAAAACCATCACCGTAGCAGCATCTGCTACTCCCCATGCAGAGATTCTGGAGCAGGCAAAACCGCTTCTGGAGGAAAAAGGTTATGAGCTGGAAGTGACTGTATTTAACGATTATGTACAGCCGAATAAGGTAGTGGAAAGCGGTGACTTTGATGCCAACTATTTCCAGCACATTCCATATCTGGAAAGCTTCAATGAAGAGCAGGGAACACATCTTGTAAACGCCGGCGGCATTCACTATGAGCCGTTCGGAATTTATCCGGGAACAAAATCCAGCCTGGATGATATCGCAGAGGGCGATGCAATTGCAGTTCCAAACGACACCACAAACGAAGCAAGAGCACTTCTTCTTCTTCAGGACAACGGAATCATTACTCTGAAAGACGGAGTCGGTCTGGAAGCAACCGTAAATGATATCGCAGAGAATCCATATAATGTAGATATCGTGGAACTGGAAGCAGCTCAGGTAGCACGTGTGGCAAATGAAACGGCATATGTGGTTCTGAACGGAAACTATGCACTGGAAGCAGGCTTCTCTGTTGGAAAAGATGCCCTTGCATATGAAAAATCTGATTCTGAAGCAGCAAAAACCTATGTAAATGTAATCGCTGTAAAAGAAGGAAATGAAGAAAACGAAGCAATTCAGGCACTGGTAGAAGTTCTGAAATCCGACGAGATCAAGAACTACATCAATGAAACATACGATGGCGCTGTAATTCCTTTTGAAGAATCTGCAGATGCAGCAGAAGAGACGGAAGCAGCAGAAGAAACTGAGGCAGAGGAAGCAGCAGAATAATCGAATTTCATAGAAACACAACAGAGCCCCGCAGGCAGGAGCGATAGATTCTCCTCTGCGGGGCTTTTCTTTTGCGGGAAAATGCGGTACACTTAAAGGCATATCAGACTTGAAGAATATGAGGGTAAATGATGAAGAGAGAAGACAAGATACATGAAGAAGAGGCCGGCGGAACCTATTCTCTTCTGGGAAATGCCTGGGAAGAGGACAGCACAGAGGATCAGAAGAATATCAGCACAAAGATCCAAAGCCTGGAGGATTACCGGTATTTTAACGGCTCCCGAATCCGTGAATCCATGGCTGTCTCTAAAAGAGTGGCTGAGGAAGGGAAACGCCTTTACAGAGATGGAAAGCTGAAAATAGAGGAAATCTATTCCGGATATGATACCAGAAATTCACAGAAAAAGGGTGTCATGCGTGTCATTGGAACAGAAGGGAAACGAGAATTTCCCATGCAGATCGTTTTTACGAGAAAGGACATCACAAGCTTTGAGTGCAACTGCCGCAAATGCTCCAGAGAATATTTTGCGCAGTTTGACGTCAAGAAAACAGACTGCCCCTATAAAGCCGGTATGCTGATGCTTCTGGAGGACTATCTGAATACTCATAATATCGGGGATTCCACAGACGTCTATGGACAGAAGCTGTTGTCTGTTTTTGAGAAAAAAAGAGCAAATCGTGTCATAGCAGACGCTTCCGGAAAAGCGGAAAGCCTGCAGCTGGTACCCCGTCTGACCAGAAAGAATGGAAGTCTTTCTCTTTCCTTTAAAGTTGGCGAAAGCAAGCTGTTTGTAATAAAAAAGCTGGATCATTTCTGTTATAATGTACGGAATTCAGCAACAGACGTGTATGGAAGCAATACGGAAATCAATCATGATCTGAATCATTTTACAGACCGCGGGAAGGCCTGGATCCGCTTCCTGAACAGGATTGTAAGAGAAGAAATGGAGTTCCTGGATCGAATGAATCAGTCCAGATATTACTACGGACGGGAGAAAGAAAGCATCGGCGGAAGCCTTCAGCTTTTCGGGTGGAGACTGGACGAACTGTTTGAGATTCTGGGAGAGGATTCAATCGATTTTGAGGATAAGGACAGTGAGATGAAAAAGAAGAAGGCAGTACTTTCCTGCGCGGATCATAATCCCAGGATCAGCATCCGAATTTCAGAGAATATGATCATGGGAGACAGCATGTTTCACGGAATTCGTGTGCAGGGAAATCTTCCGGATCTGTATTATGGCATCGAGGCAGCATATTATATCAGCGAAAGCCATTTAAACAGAGTCAGCCAGGAGTTTCTGAAAAAAGCAGAACCTTTGGTAAACCTGGCATCCGGCGATCAGTTTTCCTTTGAGGTGGGAAGAAACCGGCTTTCCGAATTTTATGGACGTGTTCTTCCAAAGCTTCAGGAAATTGCAGATATCACGGAAACGCAGCCTGAAAAATTCCGTTCTTATGTGATGCCGGAACCACGTTTCTGCTTTTATCTGGATGCGGAGAACGGGAATGTGACAGCCAGGGTTACCGTGTGGTACGGACAGGAAGAATATTCCGTGCTGAAGGGAATTCAGCAGTATGAGGAGGACAGTCTGGAGGTTTTTCGGGATGTTTCGAAGGAACAGGAAATCTTTTTTCAGGCAACCAAGTGGCTTCCGGAAACAGATAAAGAAAAGGGCGAGATCCACTGCGGCGGAGACGAGGAAAAAATTTATGAGCTGATGAAAAACGGTACGGAGAAGCTGATGGAGCTGGGAGAGGTGCGATGTACCAAACGTTTCCTGGGATATCATGCAGTGAAGCCTGTGAAGGTGTCTGTGGGTGTTTCTGTATCCTCCGGCCTTCTGGAACTGGATATTGCCACGGAAGATGTTTCTGCGGCAGAGCTTCTGGAAATCCTGAAAAGTTATCGTGCAAAAAAGAAATATTACAGGCTGAAAAACGGCTCATTCGTGGATCTGGAAGAACCGTCTCTTGAGATGCTTGCAGAGCTTTCCCAGGCGATGAATCTGAAAGATAAGGAGTTTTTAAAAGGAAAACTGAAGCTTCCCATGTACCGGACACTGTATCTTGATAAGCTTCTGGAAGAAAATGAGGGAATCTACAGTACCCGTGACAGCCATTTCCGAAAGATCGTAAAGGGATTCAAAACCGTCAGGGACGCCGATTTTGAGGAGCCGCCGAGCCTTTCCAGGGTAATGCGAAAGTATCAGAAGGACGGATATAAGTGGCTGCGTACTCTGGAAGCATGGCAGTTTGGCGGAATTCTGGCAGATGATATGGGTCTTGGGAAAACATTGCAGGTAATTGCCGTTCTTCTGGCAGCAAAAAATGAAGGGAAACAGGGAACGTCCCTGGTTGTGACACCTGCCTCCCTGGTCTTTAACTGGTGTGCGGAATTTGAACGGTTTGCACCGGAATTAAAGGTTCTTCCTGTGACGGGAAACCAGGAAGAACGGGAGAAAATCATCAATTCCGGCGGGGATGCAGATGTGCTGGTGACCTCCTATGATCTGCTGAAACGAGATATTGCACTGTATGAAGACAGGAATTTCTCTTATGAGATTATTGATGAGGCTCAGTATATCAAAAACCATTCTACAGCCGCCGCAAAGGCCGTCAAGGTGATAAAAAGCAGTGTTCGCTATGCGCTTACGGGAACGCCCATTGAGAACAGGCTCAGTGAGCTGTGGAGTATTTTTGATTATCTGATGCCGGGATTTTTATACAGCTATGAAGTATTTAAACGTGAACTGGAAATGCCGATCGTGAAGAACCACGAGGAGCAGGCCATGCTTCGGCTGAAGAAAATGACAGGTCCTTTCATTCTTCGAAGGTTGAAGGAAGACGTGCTGAAGGACCTTCCCGCGAAGCTGGAGGAATTCCGCTATGTAAAACTTGGAAGTACCCAGCAGAGGGTTTACGATGGACAGCTGGTTCATATGAAAGAAAGAATTGCCCGTCAGAATCCTGATGAATTTAATAAAAACAAGCTGCAGATTCTGGCTGAAATCACAAAGCTTCGTCAGATCTGCTGTGATCCTTCACTCTGCTTTGAGGATTATTGTGGGGAAAAAGCAAAGCTGGAGGCCTGCCTGGAACTGATTCAAAGTGCCATCGATGGAGGGCATCGGATTCTGGTATTTTCCCAGTTTACTTCCATGCTGGAAATCCTTCAGAAGCGGCTGACTGGCGAGAAAATTCCGTTTTTTACCATTACCGGAAGCACCTCAAAGGAAAAGCGTCTGGAACTGGTGAAAACATTCAATGAGGGGGATACACCGGTCTTTCTGATCTCGCTGAAAGCGGGAGGTGTGGGACTGAATCTGACAGGAGCAGATGTGGTGATCCACTTTGATCCATGGTGGAATGTGGCTGCCCAGAACCAGGCTACAGACAGGGCGCACAGGATTGGACAGACCAGGAAAGTGACGGTATATAAGCTGATAGCCAGACATACCATAGAAGAAAAAATACAGAAACTCCAGGAGACGAAAAAGGATCTGGCAGATCAGGTGATCCATGGAGAGGCTGCAAATCTTGGAAGCATGACACAGGAAGAGATTCTGGGTCTGCTGGAGGTATAAAAAAAGAGTCATTTCCAACCGGTCAGGCGGAAGGAAATGATTTTTTTGCGCCGGTAAGAGCCGCGTTTCACAGCTTCAGTGATCCGGATGATAGAACTGATGCTCTTTAGAAAGCTCTTCATAAAGCTTAATGGAATTCCAGTGCTGTGTGACAGGAGTAAGCACAGCCTTCAGGGCAACGGGTTTCAGATGGCTGTTCCTGAAAAATGCCAGAAAGGAATCCAGCTGCTCCTGAGAAAAATGATGCAGGACCATCATTTCGTCATGAAAATTGCCTCCCAGGTGAAAGGTACTGTTCCTGGTAAAACCGGGAAGGTGAAAGAGATATCCCAGGGGTTCCCAGTATTCCGGGGGCTGAACGAT
>CAMBYR010000101.1 GCA_945872375.1 uncultured Blautia sp.
GAAATTCAGCATACAGTCGGATACACCTGATTTCCGGGAACAGGAAATAAGATTATCGGCCTTTTCCGGCACTGTGGTGGAGAATAAAAGCTCGTAATTGTCATAATCGAATGCGGGAAGATTGTTTTCGCAGTTGACGATGACTCCATACGAGAAATCGTTCTGGATCATGTTGCGGATCATGTAAGCGTATTCCTGATCAGAATACAGATGCCATTTCTGGTCGGGAATAGAAAGAGAGCGAATGAGGTCTGAGGAATTCTCCTGATTTATAAAATCCGAGTTGTTCAGATCTACAAAAAGAAAATCATCGATATCCGGGCGGCTGAAATAAAAACCGTCGGCATAATCGTTTAAGAATGGCATTTCTGAAATCTCCCGGTAAAGCTGATAACGGTCATACACAAACGTCCAGTGGGTTCGGCTTCCTTCGGAGTTGGAATAATATTTTCGGCAATAGTCACCGGAGGAAATTTCATAAAGATAATAATAAGAGGAGTTCAGCCTGTTATCCAGATCCTCCATGTAAGACGCAAGGTTCGTGGAAATGGATGAAATAACGGAATCCTTTGCGTTTTCAAGAACCGTGTTCATAATGATGAAAGAAATGATATTTAATGGGAGAATCATGATAACGAGAATAAAAACAGTCATGGAGATTAATGATTTCTTTCTTTTACCAAACATTAGAATCCTCCAAATATACGACATGATCTGAAATATATAGGCATTATAACGAGTTTTCTGCTTCAGAGCAAATGCTTTTTGTATATTTTACCGGTTAAAATAGTTTAAAAGTTGAAACAAGAGGTAAAAAATCTGAATGGTCACAAATCAGAATAAACTATAGAATAATACCAGAAAAGGATATGAGGGATGGCTTTACCCGAAAAAAGAAAGGAGAGATGTCATGTTTGACTATAGTTTTCAGGTGCCTGCTCAGAAGAAAATCAGAATGATCGTTCATACTGACTACAAGAATGAAGCGGATGACCAGTATGCTGTGGCACATCATCTGATGACTCCGAAATTTGCTGTGGCGGGAATTGTGGCCGGACATTTTGACAGGGCGAACATGGGACGCTATCCGGAAGGCGGAACGGCACAGGCAAGCTACGATGAGGTGGTGAAGGTTCTGGAACATGATCGTGGACAGAACCGGAGGTCCGCGCCATGTACCGGGCGGATTTGCAGCGCCAATCGTAGCAGAGGAGGATGGAACCTACACAAAAACCATCAGTTATTATTACATCTGTGAGATTGCAAAGACGATTCAGCCGGGAGCCATACGTATGGGAATCAGCACCTACGGGCTTCAGGCGGAGGCTGCTGCGGTAAAAAATACGGATGGCTCTGTAGGAGTGATCCTTCTGAACCAGGAAAAAAGAAAGGTTCCGGTGGCCATCCGTATGAATGGGTATCTTTGCCAGCTGGAATTGCCGGAAGAAACATTAAGTACGGTTATGATACATCTCTGATACCTTATGTACACAGTACAAACAGGTGGGCACAATATAAAGTGTTGCAGAGATCCACGCAGTCTGGTCTGCATAGCAGATGGCGGAATAGCCGAATTTATCAACAAAAAACAGGCTCACGATGCAGCGGGCAAACATTTCCGTTACCCCGGAGAACACAACTCTGCCGGAATAACCGAGACCCTGTGTGCACATACGGCAGACATTCAAAAAGCCAAGGCTCCAGAAGAAATATCCCATACATCTTAAATACTGTGCTGAGGCATTCAGTACTGCGGTATTGCCCTGACTGACAAAGAGAAGCGACAGGGAACGGCCGAAAAAAATCATGACCAGGCCGCCGCAGAAGCCGTAAAAGACGGCCAGTGCCAGGCCTTCTGCCAGTCCCTTTCGGATCCTTTCGATTTTTCCGGCTCCCAGATTCTGGCTGCAGAAAACAGATACGGCTGTAGCAAATGCGTCAAACGGACACATCATAAACTGCTTGATCTTCATTCCAGCTGTGAAGCCGGAAACATAGATGCTGCCCAGGCCGTTGTTGGCAGACTGCATCACCATACTTCCGACTGCAGTAATGGAAAACTGAAGTCCCATGGGAATGCCCATGAGCAGCAGCTCTCTGACTGTGGCTGCATGTATCTGAAGATTTTCCTTCGCAAGATGCAGAAGGGGCATCTTCTTTATAATATAAATCAGACAGAAGCACCCGCTCATTGCCTGAGCGGTAATGGTAGCGATCGCTGCTCCTGCACATCCCCAGTTCAGAACCAGGATACAGAACAGATCCAGAAAAATATTCAGGATCGTGGAGATCGCCAGAAAAAGAAAGGGGGTTCTGCTGTCACCAACGGAACGAAGGATTCCGGATGTCAGATTGTAGAGAAAAGAAAACGGAATTCCAAGGAAAATAATCAGCAGGTACTGATAGGCATTGCCATAAATATCCTCCGGTGTGGACAAAAGATGGAGGATCTGCGGGCAGAAACAGGCGCAGGCGGTGGTAAGCACCGTGCCGATCAGTGCTGCCAGCACAATTCCGTGAAAAATGCAGTCCCGCATCTTTCGATGATCCCTGGCGCCAAAATATTTGGCAACGGGCACGCAGAAGCCGCTGCAGATTCCGATACAGAATCCTAAAACAAGAAACTGCACACTGCTGGAGGCGCCCACACCAGCCAGGGCTTTGGATCCCAGAAATCTTCCCACGATAGCAGCATCAATGATATTGTAGGTCTGCTGCAGAAGATTTCCCAGCAAAAGCGGCAGGGCAAACTTTATGATCAATGTGACCGGTCTGCCCTGAGTCATATTTCCATTCATAATGTCATCTCCGGATTATTGATATTGGTGAAAACAGGGTTATGCACTCATGGAAAACAGGATTCCAATGACGGCGGATCCTGCAATAAATACAATAGGATGCAGTTTTTTGGTGAATTTCACCTTATTGGTGAGGATCCAGAGGATAATAGCCAGAACCCATCCCTGCCAGTTGATTGCTGCCGGAGAAAAGCCTTCTGCCAGTGTATCCTGGAAAAACAGGGTTGCCATAACGACGGTGATCCCTGCTGCTGCGATCAGACCTGCAGAAGCAGGACGAAGACCGTAAAAAGCGTTGTTCACATATTTATTGTTCCGGAAATTTCGAAGGAACATGGCAATGATCAGAATGACGATAATGGATGGTGTCACCAGGCCAAGAGTAGCAATGATGGCGCCCGACACTGCACCCGGAGTTCCGTTGTGCTTCATTCCGGTAATAAAACCTACGTAAGAAGCCATATTCACGCCAATTGGTCCGGGGGTGGACTCGCTGACTGCGATCATGTTTGCCAGATCTGTATGTGTGAACCAGCCGGTTGCATCAGACATCTGATACAGGAAAGGAATCGTAGCCATTCCGCCGCCGACGGTAAAAAGACCTGTCTTGAAAAATTCATAAAATAACTGTAAATACAGGATCATTGTTCTTTCCCTCCCAGAGCTTTCAGAATAATGCCTGCAGCTGCTGCCAGCAGGACAAAGATTACGGGGCTCAGATTCGTAAGACAGCTTCCCAGAGTCACAACTGCGAAAATCACAAGAGTGAATTTATCGACAATTGCTTTTTTGAACAATTTTACAACTGCGTTCAGAATCAGTACACAGACACAGACGCGGATGCCGCCAAAAGCATTCTGTACCCATACTACGTGGGAAAATGATTCAATGACCCCTGCCAGCAGAGAGATGATCACCAGAGAAGGAAATACAATGCCCAGAGTGGCAATAATTCCTCCGGAGACGCCTTTTTTCTTCTGTCCCACAAAAGTGGCGGTATTGACGGCGATGATGCCGGGCGTGCACTGACCGATGGCGAAATAATCCATCAGTTCTTCCTCTGTGGCCCATTTTTTTGTTTCGACGACTTCCCGCTGAAGAATGGGGAGCATGGCATAACCGCCGCCGAAGGTCATGACGCCGATTCTGGCAAAAGTCAGAAAAAGATCTAATAAAAGTTTCATTACAGCCTCCTTATGATTTGATTGCTGAGAATTTATGCGGAGCTTTGATGATCCGCAACCCATAGTATAGCGTTTTCTTTCCCGTTTGAAAAGCCGGAAATACAAAAATATGTCGATTTTATCACAGGAATCTTGGTTTTTTATCATTGACAGTTTGATATATTTAAAATTATTATAAAGCAGACAGAGAATACGGAAACAATTGTTATTGAGCAAGTTTTAAGGAGGAGCATGATGGCAAACAAAAGAGCATGTGGAGTACTGCTTCCGGTAAGCAGTCTGCCGTCAAAGTATGGAATTGGTTGTTTTTCAAAAAGTGCCTATGATTTTGTGGATATGCTGAAGGCATCCGGACAGAGCTACTGGCAGATTCTTCCGCTTGGCCCGACCAGCTACGGGGACTCTCCCTATCAGTCCTTTTCGACTTTTGCGGGAAACCCCTATTTCATCAGTCTGGAAGACCTGATTTCGGAGGGCGTGCTGAAGAAAAAAGAATGTGACAGCGTAGATTTTGGCAGCGATCCGTCAGACGTGGATTATGCGAAGCTTTATGAAGGACGTAAGAAGCTTCTGCGTCTGGCATATGAGCGCAGCCAGATTGCCAATCATCCGGAATTCGAAAAATTTCAGCAGCAGAACAGTTCCTGGCTGGAAGATTATGCACTTTTTATGGCTGTGAAGGATCGGTTTGAGGGAGTGCCGTGGAGTGAGTGGGCAGAGGATATTCGCCTTCGCTGGCAGAATGCCCTGGATTATTACAGACGTGAGCTTTATTTTGATATTGAATTTTACAAATATGTTCAGTTTAAATTTTATGAACAGTGGGGGAAATTAAAATCCTACGCAAATGAAAACGGTATCAGGATCATCGGAGATATTCCGATTTATGTGGCTATGGACAGCGCAGATACATGGGCAAATCCATGGCTGTTTAAGCTGGATCAGGATAATAAGCCCACACAGGTTGCAGGCTGTCCGCCCGATGGATTTTCTGCCACAGGACAGCTTTGGGGAAATCCGCTTTACAACTGGGAAGTACATCGCCAGTCCGGATTTGACTGGTGGGTAAGGCGAATTGCTCACTGCTTTGATATGTATGATGTGGTCCGTATCGATCATTTCCGTGGATTTGATGAATATTATGCCATCCCTTATGGTGATGAAACTGCGGAAAACGGATGGTGGGAAAAAGGACCCGGAATGGATCTTTTCCGTACCATTTCCTACAGACTTGGCAATAAGGATATTATTGCAGAGGATCTTGGCTATATGACCGATTCGGTTGTTCAGCTTGTGCGTGACAGCGGTTATCCCAATATGAAGGTTCTGGAATTTGCTTTTGACGAAAGAGATACCGGAAATGCCAGTGATTACCTGCCGCATAATTATCCCAGAAACTGCGTGGTTTATACAGGAACTCATGATAATGAAACCCTGGTGTCCTGGTTTAAGAATATTACCGCTGCAGAGAGAAAGATGGTGCGGGAATATCTGAACAACTTCCACGACACAGACGATGTGGTTTGTCAGGATATGATCTGCCTTGCCATGAGAAGTGTGGCGGATCTTTGTATCATTCCGCTTCAGGATTATCTGGGGCTTGATAATTCTGCCCGGATCAATCAGCCGTCCACAACAGGCACCAACTGGAGATGGCGTCTGAAAAAAGGACAGTTTTCCAGAAAACTGCAAAAAAGGATGCTCGAACTTGCCGTAAGATACGGACGGGTTTAAGGACATCGATCGCTTTCACAGCCGCCGCTGCCGTCACAGAACTGCAGCGGCGGTTTTTTCTTAATGCTTTGCCGCAAGGCTACTGTCCGGGTCTTTTATAATTATAATAAAGATATAGACTTTTTTGTCGAAAAATTATATACTATGAAGGATAGTGCGTTATAGCACTTATGAAGTTACTGTGAAAAACAGCATCTAAAAAACGATAAGGGGAGGATTGAACGATGAGTAATAAGTTGATTGATTTTGTCAACATTACCAAGTCCTATGGAACACAGACAGTTCTCGACGATCTGAATCTCTATATTCGAGAGAATGAGTTCCTGACTTTGCTGGGCCCCAGCGGCTGCGGCAAAACCACCACACTGCGTATCCTGGGAGGCTTTGAGTCACCGGATTCCGGAAAAGTTATTTTTGATGGAAAAGACATCACCAATCTTCCGCCGAATAAGCGACAGTTAAATACCGTTTTTCAGAAATATGCGCTGTTTACCCATATGACTATTGCGGAAAATATTGCATTTGGACTGAAAATAAAAAATAAAAGCAAACAGTATATTCACGATAAAATCAAATATGCATTAAAGCTGGTGAATCTGGACGGCTTTGAGAACCGTATGCCGGACTCCTTAAGCGGCGGGCAGCAGCAGCGAATTGCCATTGCCCGTGCCATTGTGAACGAACCAAAGGTGCTCCTTCTGGATGAGCCGCTGGGAGCACTGGATCTGAAGCTTCGCCAGGATATGCAGTATGAGCTGATCCGTCTGAAAAATGAGCTGGGTATTACCTTTATCTATGTAACCCATGACCAGGAGGAAGCCCTGACCATGTCAGACACCATCGTGGTCATGAACCAGGGATATATTCAGCAGATCGGCACACCGGAAAAGATTTACAACGAACCGGAAAATGCATTTGTAGCGGACTTTATCGGCGAGAGCAATATTCTTTCCGGACTGATGCTGGAAGACCGCCTTGTAAAAATCCTGGGTGTTCCATTCCCCTGTGTGGATGAGGGATTTGGAAAGAATCAGCCTGTGGACGTGGTGATCCGTCCGGAGGACATCGATCTGTTAAAGCCGGGAGAAGGCAGCATTGACGGCGTGGTTACCCATCTGATCTTCAAGGGTGTTCATTATGAAATGGAAGTCATGGCAAACAATTTTGAATGGCTGGTCCACAGTACGGATATGTTCCCTGTGGGAACGGAAGTGAGCATTCATGTGGATCCATTTGACATTCAGATTATGAATAAGCCGGAATCGGAAGATGAGGAGGCGGTAAATGTTGAAGAATAAGCGTTTGCTGGGTGGCCCGTATCTTTTCTGGGCTGTTTCCTTTGTGGTGATTCCTCTTCTGGTGATTGTATATTATGCATTTACCACGGATGAAGGAAGCTTTACACTGGCCAATCTGGCACAGATCACCACTCCGGAAAACCTGAAAGCACTGGGGATTTCCATTTTGCTGTCGTTTGTCAGCACGGTGCTCTGCCTTGTGATGGCGTATCCCCTTGCCATGATCCTCAGTGAAAAAAATGTCAGCCAGTCCAGCTTTATCGTGCTGATT
>CAMBYR010000102.1 GCA_945872375.1 uncultured Blautia sp.
GGTGGATATGTATTTCTGTGTCTCCAAAGTCCTGGAGGAGCTGGGAAAGGGAGCAGAGGAACTGCTGGATAAATTCGGGGATGTAAAGGAAATTCAGCAGCGGGTTCATTCCATGGAGCAGGTGACACAGTATCTGAAAGAAATGTTTACGGAGGCCATGAAGCTTCGGGACTCCCTTTCACAGGATAAATACAGCCGCCTCCTGGAGGAGGCTCAGCAGTATGTAAGACAGAATTATGCCAACGAAGAGATTTCCCTGAATACGGTGGCTTCCCATGTCGGGATCAGCCCCGGCTATTTCAGCACGGTGTTCCGGCAGGAGACCGGAGGCACTTTTATTGAATACCTTACCGGAATCCGCATGGAAAAGGCCAGAGAACTGCTTCGGTGCACCAACAAAAAAACATCGGAGATCGCCTATGATGTGGGATATCGGGACTCCCATTATTTCAGTTATATTTTTAAGAAGACGCAGGGGATGACACCGAAGGAATACCGCGGAGAACGTAAGGAGGGCTGAATGAGGTGAGACGAAGTATATCTCTGAAAAAAAGAATGCTGATCCTTTGTTTCACGATCATGGTGCCCCTTCTTGTAATGATCGTCAGTATTCTGGTACTGCTTCGAAACTTTACAGAGTCCTACCGTCAGATCGTGACAAATATTACAGATGCAAACGAGTATAATATCAATTTTGAAAAGGACATGAATTATACGGTATACCGGGTGGTGATCGGCTCCATTTCACTGGATGAGCTGAAAGAAGGGGATGTGATTGAGGGATCGGATATCCGATATGCCACGGTGGTGAAAAATCCATATAAAATGATCGAGGATGCCAGAGCGGATTTTCAGGAAATGCAGAAAAATGTGACGGCAAATGACAGTACCTTTCAGATCAAAGGAATTCTTTCCTGTCTGGATACGCTGGAAAATGTGCTGAAAAAGATAGAAAAAAATCTCAAAGGGCCATCCAACTATTCCAATAATATGCCCATGTGGGAGAATGATGTTCATGGTGTGACGTCTCTGATCCAGAATTATATTCAGAAGTATATTTATTATGAGACCATGAGCCTGGAACAGCTGAAAAATGTGATCGAAGAGGAAACCGCCCAGGCGATTTCGCTGAGTATCCTGCTTCTGGCAGGAATCATCGCGGTTGCTTTCTGGATTATCAGAAGAACGATCCGAAGTGTTACGGTTCCCATCAATGCCCTTTGCGATGCGGCGCGCCAGATGGAGAAGGGTGATTTTACGGCAGAGCAGGCGATTCCTTCGGACGATGAGATTCAGATTCTGGTTCACCGGTTTGACAGGATGCGTGACAAGATCGCAAATCTGGTGGAGGATATCAAAACGGAGCAGATGAAACTGAAGGATACGGAGCTGAAGCTTCTGCAGGAGCAGATCAATCCGCACTTTCTTTATAATACACTGGATACCATCGTATGGCTGGCGGAGGAAGGCCAGGACCGGGATGTGGTTGCCATGACCACGTCCCTGTCGGAATTTTTCCGTACCGTCTTAAGCGGAGGAAGGGATTACATCACGATCCGGGAGGAGGTTACCCATATCCGGAGCTATCTGAGTATTCAGCAGTTCCGCTATGAGGATATCCTGGACTATGAAATCACGATCGATGAGAAATTATATGAATACATTATTTTAAAACTGACGCTGCAGCCGCTGGTGGAAAATGCTCTTTATCATGGAATTAAAAATAAACGCGGAAGAGGAAAAATCATCATCAACGGCTATGAGGACGGAGCGGACCTGATCCTGGAAGTGACCGACAACGGAATCGGCATGGATCAGGAGGAACTTTACAGTCTGAAGCGAAAGCTGAAAGAAAAATCCAGTCACGAGAGAAGCGGATTCGGACTGATCAATGTGGAGGAGCGGATCCGGATGAATTACGGCTATCGGTACGGAATGGAGTTTGAGAGCGAAAAAGGAAAAGGAACGAAGGTAAAAGTACGAATACCTAAAAAAATTCCACCTTTATCTGAAAAAAATATACTTTTGCCATCAGAAACAGAAAATTTCTAAAAATAATGAACCAAGATTGTTTTTTTTTCCGTAGATTCAAACTTTATTTTTGGTAGAATATGTATAAGAGCTGAGGGAGTGAGACACCTGAGGCACAAAAAGAAAAGGAGGATCTCATAATGAAAAAGAAAGTTTTATCAGTAGCGTTATCCGCAGCAATGGTTGCATCCCTTGGAGCAGTTACCACTGTTCAGGCAGAAGACGATTTAATCGTTGTCGGCTACGCTCAGGTTGGTGCAGAATCCGACTGGAGAACTGCAAACACCGAATCCTTTAAATCCACCTTTACCGAAGAAAATGGTTACAAACTGATCTTCGACGACGCACAGCAGAAACAGGAAAACCAGATCAAAGCGATCCGTTCCTTCATTCAGCAGGATGTAGATTATATCGTAGTTGCTCCTGTAGTTGAGACCGGTTGGGAAACAGTTCTGGAAGAAGCAGCAGAGGCCGGTATCCCGGTAATCCTTTCCGACAGAATGATGCAGGTTACAGACGACTCTCTGTATGAGTGCTGGGTAGGCGGAAACTTCGTAAAAGAAGGTGAAGATGCCGGTACATGGCTGGCAGGATACCTGGAAGAACAGGGACGCGGCGAAGAAGACATCAACCTTGTAACAATTCAGGGAACCATCGGAGCATCTGCTCAGGTTGGACGTACAGAAGGCTTTGGAAACATCCTTGCACAGCATGAAAACTGGAATATGTTAGACATGCAGTCTGGTGAATTTACACAGGCAAAAGGCCAGGAAGTTATGGAATCCTTCCTGAAATCCTATGATGATATTGATGTAGTTGTATGTGAAAACGACAACGAAGCATTCGGCGCAATCGATGCTATCAAAGCTGCAGGAAAGACCTGCGGACCGGAAGGCGACATCATCGTTATCTCCTTTGACGCTGTAAGCGCAGCATTTGATGCTATGATCGCAGGCGATCTGAACGCAGCATTCGAGTGCAACCCGCTTCACGGACCGCGTGTAGCTGAGATCATTCAGAAACTGGAAGCCGGCGAAGAAGTTGAAAAGATCCAGTATGTTGATGAAGCATATTTCGATACCTCCATGGATCTGGAAGCTATCAAAGCAGAGCGTCTGTACTAATCAGCAGAACATACACAGGGTTTGATGCATTGAATTGAGTAATGGAGGGCGGAGGCTGTAAAACCTCCGCCCTTTTTCTTGTTTCACAGGGAAATTCCTTTGGAATTTCCCTGTGAAACAAGAAGTGGCAGGATAAAAAAGGAAAGAGAGGCGGGACCATATGGAATCAGGTGTAGTTCTTACGATGAAAAATATCTACAAAACCTTTCCGGGTGTAAAAGCCCTGCAGAACGTGGATTTTACCCTCCGAAAAGGTGAAATACATGCTCTGATGGGCGAAAATGGTGCCGGGAAATCCACATTGATCAAGGTATTGACCGGCGTAGAGGAATTTGAAACGGGAGAAATCAGAATTGATGGAAAAGACGGTGCGATCATCAACCGTTCTCCCCAGGAAGCACAGACAAATGGAATCAGCACCGTGTATCAGGAGGTCAATCTGTGTCCGAACCTGTCGGTGGCAGAAAACCTTTACATAGGACGCGAGCCAAGAAAAGGTGCTTTCATTGACTGGGGAACCATGAAAAAGAATGCAGCCGAGCTTCTGGAAAGTCTGGACATTCATGTGGATGTATCGGCAGCGGTGGAGAACTATTCCATTGCGATCCAGCAGATGCTTGCCATTGCACGTGCGGTGGATATGTCGGCAAAGGTATTGATCCTTGATGAGCCTACTTCCTCGCTGGATGATGATGAAGTAGAAAAACTGTTTGTATTAATGAGAAGATTAAAAGACCAGGGTGTCGGCATTATTTTTGTTACCCATTTCCTGGAACAGGTATATGCAGTCTGTGACCGCATTACGGTTCTTCGAAACGGAACTCTGGTAGGAGAATATAAAGTGGAAGAGCTTCCCCGCGTACAGCTTGTTGCCAAGATGATGGGAAAAGATTTTGATGATCTGGCATCACTGAAAAAAGAGGGAGAGGCCACAAAAGTCAGTGATGAGGTTGTCATTGAGGCGAAAAATCTGGGACACAAGGGAACCATCCGTCCCTTCAATCTCACGGTACATAAAGGAGAAGTTATCGGTCTTACCGGTCTTCTTGGTTCCGGACGTTCAGAGCTGGTAAGAGCGATCTACGGTGCAGATAAGCCGGACGAAGGCGAGCTGTTCGTAAAAGGGGAGAAGCTTCAGGTGAATATGCCGATTGATGCCATGATGCATGGCATGGCGTACCTTCCGGAAAACCGTAAAGAAGAAGGCATTATTGCAGATCTTTCTGTCCGCGAAAATATTATCATCGCTCTTCAGGCGAAAAAAGGAATGTTCCGGCTGATGAGCAGAAAGGAACAGGAAGAATTTACAGACGAATATATTAAGATCCTGCAGATCAAAACCGCAGACAGAGAAACACCGATCAAGCAGCTTTCCGGCGGAAATCAGCAGAAGGTCATCCTTGGAAGATGGCTTCTGACAAATCCGGATTTCCTGATTCTGGACGAGCCTACACGAGGCATTGATATCGGTACCAAGACGGAAATTCAGAAGCTGGTTCTGGAGCTGGCAGAAAAGGGTATGAGTGTGATCTTTATTTCCTCCGAGGTGGAAGAGATGATCCGTACCTGCAGTCGCATGGCCGTTCTTCGCGATGGCTCCAAGGTCGGCGAACTGGAAGAATCTGAACTGAATCAGTCTTCGATCATGAAAGCAATTGCGGGAGGTGCAGAATAATGAGTAAACTGAAAAAAATCACACAGTTCCGTTTGTTTCTGCCGATCTTGTGTCTGGTGTTGGTGCTTCTGGTAAACCTGATCACAACACCTGACTTTTTTGCGATCAGTGTACGTGACGGAATGCTTTATGGCTATATTATTGACGTTATCAACCGTGCCAGCGAGCTTGTGATCCTGGCCGTAGGCATGACCCTGATGGTTGCAGCTTCCGGTGGTACGGATATTTCCGTAGGAGCCGTGATGGCGGTGGCGGCAGCCGTTGTCTGCAACGTTCTTTCCGGCGGACAGCAGTCCGTTACGGAATACAGCAATCCTTACATTCTGGGTATCCTGGCAGGGATTGCCGTAGCAGCAGTCTGCGGATGCTTCAATGGATTTCTGGTTGCAAAGCTGAAAATTCAGCCGATGATCGCGACACTGATCCTCTTCACGGCAGGCCGCGGTATTGCACAGCTTATTACAAAAGGACAGATCACTTATGTGCGTGTGGATCAGTACAAGGTACTTGGCTCCAGCATTAAGGGCCTTCCCCTTCCGGTGCCGTTCTTTGTGGCTATGCTGGTGGTGATCGTTACGCTTCTGCTCCTGAAACGGACAGCCATTGGCCTTTACATTGAATCCGTAGGCATCAACTCAAAAGCGTCCCGCCTGGTAGGTTTAAAATCCTCCAAAATCATTTTCCTGACATACCTTTTCGGCGGAATTCTGGCAGGTATTGCAGGACTTGTGGCAAGCTCCCGTATCTATTCGGCAGATGCAAACAATATCGGTCTGAATATGGAGCTGGATGCCATCCTGGCTGTTGCGCTTGGGGGCAACTCCCTTGGAGGCGGTAAATTCTCCCTGATGGGTTCCGTGATCGGTGCCTATACCATTCAGGCGCTGACGACGACCCTGTATGCAATGCATGTATCTTCTGACCAGGTGCCTGTTTACAAGGCGATCGTGGTTGTCATCATTGTATCTCTGCAGTCTCCGCAGCTTAAGAAATGGGTCAGCAAAATGAAACTGAACAAAAAAACAGTAAGCGGAAATGAGGTGGCCTGAGATGAGTACAAAAACAACGAAAACAAAAAGAAAAATTGACGGAAACTCCTTCCTGCTTCTGATCACTATTGCGCTGTTCTTCATCATGTATATTGCCGGTATGATCATTTTCCGTGAGCAGGGCTTCGGAAAAGTACAGAACTTTTTGAATCTGTTTATCTCCAATGCCGGTCTGATCGTCATTGCAGCCGGTATGACCGTTGTCATGATCACGGGCGGAATCGATATTTCCGTAGGTTCCGTGGTTGCACTGACCTGTATGCTGCTTGCATGGATGATGGAAAACAAGGGAATCGGTGCGATTCCGGCAACCTTGCTGGTGCTGGTCATGGGTGTCGTATTTGGTCTGGTGCAGGGCTTCCTGGTTGCATACCTGAACATTCAGCCCTTCATTGTAACCCTGGCAGGAATGTTTTTTGCCAGAGGTATGACAGCCATCATTTCCACAGATATGATCAGTATTTCCAATGAGACATTTCTGTCCTGGGCAAAATATAAAATTTATTTACCGTTCGGTGGTTATGTAAACCGAAAAGGCGTGATGATCTATCCGTATATTTACCCCAGTGTTGTGATTGCCCTTGTGGTTCTCGTGCTGGTATTTGTAATGCTGCGCTATACAAAATTCGGCCGCTCCATCTATGCGGTGGGCGGTAATGAACAGTCGGCTCTGATGATGGGTTTAAATGTACGCAGAACGAAGCTGAAAGCATACGTGCTCAGCAGTACCCTCTGCGGCCTTGGCGGATTTCTGTTCTGTCTGAATACCTGTGCAGGATTTGTAGAGCAGGCAAAGGGTCTGGAAATGGATGCCATCGCATCGGCCGTTATTGGCGGAACACTTCTTACAGGAGGTGTCGGAAATGTGTTCGGTTCCCTGTTTGGTGTTCTGATCAAAGGTACCATCGAAGCATTTATCACATTCCAGGGAACCCTGTCTTCCTGGTGGACAAGAATTACCATTGCTGCAATGCTTTGCTTCTTCATTGTTCTGCAGAGTATCTTTGCTGCTGCAAAGAGTAAGAATAAGAAGTAAAACTCTGAGCCGATCGGGAATTCTCTTATGTAAAAAACGAATAGTAACCATATATTTTACTGATTTGACCTTCTTTACAGGTTTGTGATAGTATAAAAAATATGGACAAACTTATGTGCAGCGGTTTGGTTTTCCAGACCGCTGTATCAATGAAAGGGAGATTTAAGGATATGGACAAAATCAGAATCGGAATTGTAGGCTATGGAAATATCGGCCGCGGAGTAGAAATGGCCATCAGACAGAATGCGGACTGTGAACTGGCAGGTGTATTTACACGCCGGGATCCGGCTTCGTTGAAGATCGCTACAGAAGGGGGAAAGGTGTACTCTGTAAATGATCTTCCTTCTATGAAAGACAGAATCGACGTCT
>CAMBYR010000103.1 GCA_945872375.1 uncultured Blautia sp.
TCGCAAGAGTCGAGGGAATTCTTCCGGCTCCGGAGAGCTCCCATGCGATCCGCGTAGCCATTGATGAGGCGTTAAAATGCAAAGAGACAGGGGAAGAAAAGACGATTGTCTTCGGCCTTACCGGAACAGGATATTTTGATATGGTTGCTTATGAAAAATTCAACAACGGAGAGATGAGCGATTATATTCCCACAGATGCAGATCTTCAGGTGGGATTTGACGGAATACCGAAATTCCCGGGAAATGAAATCTGATATATCCGGAGAAAATAAGTTTTGTGCTGGTTTTGTACTGAGTGCTTACATTTTTGGTGTCATCAAAAAACAGAAAGCAGAAGCATAAATCTGTGAGAATTATGATATAAAAAAAGAACGCCGGATTGGCGTTCTTTTTTTATCCCTGATTCTGGGCTGCCACCAGATGCGCAGCACCGTACATTTCACGAAGCTTTGGTTTTTCAATTTTTCCCGTTGCATTTCTGGGAACGTGGGCAAAAATAATTTTCCTCGGACGTTTATAACGGGGAAGTTTTTTGCAGAATAAATTAATATCTTCCTCTGTGCATATGACATCCGGCTTCAGTTCGATAATCGCTGCGGAAATCTCTCCCAGACGCGGATCGGGAAGACCGATCACTGCCACATCCAGAATAGAGTTGTTGGTGCGGAGAAAGTCTTCGATCTGTACCGGGTAAATATTTTCACCGCCGCTGATGATGACATCTTTTTTGCGGTCTACCAGGAAAATAAATCCGTCTTCATCCTCCATGGCCATGTCTCCGGTATAGAGCCAGTCGCCGTGAAGCACCTCGTCTGTGGATTTCTGATCTTTATAGTAGCATACCATGACACCGGGGCCTTTGACGGCAAGCTCACCGGTCTCGCCCTGTTTTACGGGATTGCCGTTTTCATCAATGATCTTTGTTTCCCATCCGTAGCCTGCCTTGCCGATGGCACCCACCTTGTGGATATTTTCCACACCAAGATGAACACAGCCGGGTCCGATGGATTCACTGAGACCGTAGTTGGTGTCGTACTGATGATGGGGGAAGTAATCCTTCCAGTGACGGATCAGGCTCTGGGGAACAGGCTGGGCACCGATATGCATCAGACGCCACTGGTCAAGCTGATAATCCTCCAGATGGAGCTTTCCGCTGTCCAGGGCAAGCAGGAGATCCTGAGCCCAGGGTACCAGAAGCCAGACGATGGTGCATTTCTCCTCGGAAACAGCCCGGAGAATGAACTCCGGATTGGTGCCTTTCAGAAGGACCGCTTTTCCGCCAACAAGGAAGCTTCCGAACCAGTGCATTTTGGCGCCTGTATGATACAGGGGCGGGATACACAGGAACACATCGTCTTTTGTCTGACCGTGGTGATGCTGCTCTGTCTGTGCAGCATGCATCAGTGCCTGATGGGTATGTAAAATCGCCTTGGGAAAACCGGTGGTTCCCGAGGAAAAATAAATGGCAGCGTAATCTTCGTCGGTGATATCGATCTTCGGAGACTGGCTGGAGCAGTTGGCTGTGTGAATGACATAGTCTTCCGCAAATCCCGGGCAGCCGTCACCGACGTAATAGAGAAGGCGGTGCTTTCCGATCTCATCGGCTACTTCTTCCACACGTCCGATAAATTCCGGTCCGAATACAAGAATATCCACATCCGCAAGATCCAGACAATACTGGATCTCCTCGGCAGAATAGCGGAAATTCAGCGGTACTGCAAGAGCACCTGTTTTCAGGATGCCGAAATAAATGGGAAGCCATTCCAGACAGTTCATGAGGAGAATGGCAACCTTGTCTCCCTTCTGAACACCACGTTCCAGGAGAAGATTGGCGAAACGATTGGCTTTTTCATTAAATACGTTCCAGGTAATTTCCCGGCGGTAGTAAGGTGCCCGCTGGGGCTCGATGAGCTCAAATTCTTTCCATGTGACACGTCTTGTCTCCGGCATCTCCGGATTGATTTCCACAAGACAGACGTCGTCTCCGTAAAGACGACAGTTTTTTTCCAGTATTTCTGTGATAGGCATTGGAATCCCCTTCGTTTGTTTTATTTGCGCTTTCACGCTTCTAATCGTTAAAGTTTATAGTAATGGATTTTCATGGGAATGTCAACCGTAATTTGTAGTTTTGCATAGAAAAGTGGAAAATGAATAAAAAAAATTGTAAAAAATGCCTTGACTTTTACACGCGTCATGTTATACTAAAACGGAGATTTTAACAATTAAAAGCGTTACGCTTTAAATTGTAAAAGTAAAGAAAAAGAGCCTTGAGGAGGGTATCAAAATGGCAGTAAAGATATTGTTGCTGATCATCTTTTTTGCAGTGATGGTGAGCGTGGGTGTGTATTCCCGCAAGCACGCAGGAAGCGTGAATGATTTTGTTCTGGGAGGACGAAGTGTGGGTCCGTGGCTGACAGCCTTTGCCTATGGAACATCGTATTTCTCGGCAGTTGTATTTGTAGGATATGCAGGACAGTTCGGATGGAAATACGGAATTGCATCCACCTGGATCGGACTCGGAAATGCGGTGATCGGCAGCCTGATGGCATGGGTGATCCTGGGCAGACGAACCAGAATCATGACACAGCATCTTCATGCGGCCACCATGCCGGATTTCTTTGGCAAACGCTTTGACAGCAATGCACTTCGGATCGCAGCTTCTGCCATTGTATTCATTTTCCTGATTCCCTATACCGCATCCCTTTACAACGGACTTTCCCGTCTATTCGGAATGGCATTTGATATTCCGTACGCAGTATGCGTGGTACTGATGGCAACACTTACCGGTGTTTATGTAATTCTGGGAGGCTATATGGCAACGGCCATTAACGACTTTATTCAGGGTATCATCATGATCGGCGGAATCATCGCTGTCATCGCTGCTGTACTGAACGGACAGGGCGGTTTTATGGCAGCCGTTGGAAAAATGGCGGAGTTTGAAAGTGATATTCCTGCAACACTGGGACAGCCCGGAGCATTTGCGTCTTTCTTCGGCCCGGATCCTCTGAACCTTCTGGGAGTTATCATCCTGACTTCACTTGGAACATGGGGACTGCCTCAGATGGTACATAAGTTCTATACGATCAAAAATGAAAAGGCGGTAAAAACCGGTACGATCATCTCCACTGTTTTTGCAGTGATCATTTCCGGCGGATGTTATTTCCTGGGCGGCTTCGGACGTCTTTTTGACAGCCCGGCTATTTATAAGGCAGACGGAACCATGGCATACGATGCGATTATTCCGGCGATGCTTTCCACACTTCCGGATATCCTGATCGGTGTGGTGGTGATCCTCGTACTTTCCGCGTCCATGTCCACCCTGTCATCTCTGGTGCTGACATCCAGCTCCACGCTGACACTTGATTTTATTAAAGGAAATCTGGTAAAAGATCTTGACGAGAAAAAACAGCTTCTGATCATGCGTGTGCTGATCGTGTTCTTTATTGTGATCTCTGTTGTTCTTGCACTGGATCCGCCGACGTTTATTGCACAGCTTATGGGTATTTCCTGGGGTGCGCTGGCAGGCGCCTTCCTGGCACCGTTTTTATACGGCCTGTTCTGGAAAAAGACCACAAGGCTGGCTGTCTGGGCAAGCTTTATTGCCGGTGTGGGAATTACCGTAGCGAATATGTTTATTAAGTTTATCGCATCTCCGATCAATGCAGGTGCCGTTGCCATGATCGCAGGACTGATCATCGTTCCGGTAGTCAGTGTGCTTACACCGAAGATGGATAAAAAACAGGTGGATGATATTTTCACCTGCTACGATGAAGAGGTTTATGTAAAACGGA
This sequence comes from uncultured Blautia sp., assembly GCA_945872375.1. Classification (GTDB taxonomy): domain Bacteria; phylum Bacillota; class Clostridia; order Lachnospirales; family Lachnospiraceae; genus Blautia_A. The sequence continues at coordinate 3,792 of CAMBYR010000103.1, forward strand.
AAATCGCTCTTCCGGAAGAAGAAAACAAATAAATACTGAATAGAAATCATGCAAAAAGCTGATTCTCTTCACGAATTGTGAGGAAAACCAGCTTTTTTTGCAGCTTTTCACATCTTTTTCATAATCCAAGCAGTTTTTCGGCATTTCCGGAAAGGATATGCTGTTTTTCCTGATCCGTCAGTCCTTCCATAGAGAGGAGCCTCTGCGCACATTCCTTCTGATATGTCCACGGGGTATCTGTTCCGAAAAGAACCCTGTCGGCTCCGTGTTTTCTGACCATCCGCACGAACTGAGTTTCATTCATGTGGAGAATGGAGTAAGCCGTATCAAAATATACCTGCATGCCGCAGAGCTTTTCTTCTGATTCATCATAAAATTCATTGGAACCCATGTGGGCGAGAATTAATTTTGGGGGCCGGACTTCGTCCAGAACATGAAGTGCCATATCCGGTGTACAGAATTCCTCGTCCGGGGTGTAGGGATCATAGCCGGCGTGGGTAAGGATCAGAAGATCCTGTTCGCAGGCGGCGGCAATCAGACGCATGTAACGGATGTCATCGAAATGGAGACCCTGGTAGTTTGGGTGAAGCTTGATGCCCTGAAAGCCTTCCTGGCGGATCTGCCGGAGCTGAGCTTTGTAATCGTCTGCCATGGGATGTACGCTTGCCAGAGAAAGCAGCCGGGGACCGGATCCCTCGCTGCAGGTTTCATTGACGTGAACGGCAAAGCGGAGAATGGATTCGTACTGATGCGGACTGGTTACAATGGGAAGTACCACACTGAGATCTATGCCGCTTTTTTCCATGGAATCCCGGAGACCGTCGATGGTTCCGTTCATGCTGGGTTCCAGATGAATGACGGATGCGAGGTTTGGAATTGCTTTGGCGGCTACCTTGTCGGGGAATATATGTGTATGAAAATCTATGATCATGACGTTCCTCCTATAGTTTTATGAAACACAGTATAACGGAAAATTCAGGGAAAATCAATGTACGCTGGCTTGTCTTTTCCTATTTATTATGCTATTGTATACAGGTGGTAAAGAATGAAAAAACCGAAATATAAGAAAGAAGGTGAAGCTATGGTTGAATTAGACCAGTTCAAGACAATTCTTGCCTCCTATACAGAACCATTAGTGGAAGTGAGGGATTCACTTTGACCTGGCTAACAAAGAACGCAGGGTCGAAGAATTAGAGCGCGAAATGGAAGCGCCGGATTTCTGGGATGACGCAGAAAAGTCTCAGATGAAAATGAAGGAATTAAAAAGTCTCAAGGATGATATCGAAACCTACCAGAGTCTGGAAAGTCAGATGGAAGATATGGAAACCATGATCGAAATGGGATACGAAGAAAACGATCCCGAAATCATCCCGGAGATTCAGGAAATGCTGGATGAATTCCAGCAGTCATTTGACAATATCAGAATCAAAACCCTCCTGTCAGGAGAATATGATACCGAAAACGCTATTATCAAGCTCAACGCAGGAGCAGGCGGAACAGAAGCCTGCGACTGGTGCGGAATGCTCTATCGTATGTATACCCGCTGGGCAGAGAGAAAGGGCTTCAGCCTGGAAGTGCTGGACTACCTTGACGGGGACGAGGCGGGGATCAAATCCGTGACCTTCCAGGTGAACGGTATGAATGCCTATGGTTATATGAAATCCGAAAAAGGCGTACACCGTCTTGTACGTATTTCCCCGTTTAACGCGGCAGGAAAGCGCCAGACATCATTTGTATCCTGTGATGTCATGCCGGATATCGAAAAAGATCTGGATGTGGAGATCAATGATGAGGATATCCGCGTGGATACTTACCGAAGCAGCGGTGCAGGCGGACAGCACATCAACAAAACCTCATCAGCCATCCGTATCACCCATTTCCCCACCGGAATCGTGGTACAGTGTCAGAATGAACGTTCTCAGCATATGAACAAGGACAAAGCCATGCAGATGCTGAAGGCCAAGCTGTATCTTTTGAAACAGCAGGAAGCCGAAGCAAAGCTTTCCGGTATCCGGGGAGAAGTGACCGAGATCGGCTGGGGAAACCAGATCCGTTCCTATGTAATGCAGCCATACACTATGGTGAAGGATCATCGTACAAATGAAGAGACCGGAAACGTGGATGCAGTCATGGATGGAGGAATCGATCTCTTTATTAATGCCTATCTGAAATGGATTGCTCTGTCACGGCGTCCTGCGGCAGAATAAGAAAAGTCTTGCAGAGTTTTTCGGGGTGTGGTAATATATCTTCCGTGGAAAAACAAATGTCTGCAAAAAGCGGACAGCACCCCGAAAGATGATTCTTTGCGGGATTATGGATGGATAGGAAGAACGATATGCAGAAACCAGCAGAAAAAAAGAAATACTTTGTGGTAAGGGAACGTGCCGTCCCGGAGGTGCTGCTGAAGGTGGTAGAAGCAAAGCGCCTGCTGGATTCCGGGAAAGCGGACACCGTACAGGAAGCCGCAGAACAGACCGGTATCAGCCGAAGTTCCTTTTACAAATACAAAGACGATATTTTTCCCTTTCATGAAGAGGCAAAGGGAAAAACCATTACCTTCATCATCCAGATGGATGATGCGCCGGGCCTTTTGTCCAGCGTGCTGCAGTCGATTGCGCGCTTTCACGGAAATATTCTGACCATACATCAGAGTATTCCCATCAACGGAGTGGCGACCCTGACTCTGAGTGTGGATATTCTTCCGGGAAAGGGAGATGCGGAAGCCATGGTAGAGGAAATTGAACAGAGCGAAGGAATTCATTATCTGAAAATTCTGGGACGTGAGTAACACATCCCGGACGTTATTGCTCAGAAAAAAGAAAAGGGCCTTATGAGCGCCTGTGGAGGATCATATGATTAATATTGCAGTTTTAGGATACGGTACAGTAGGAAGCGGTGTTGTGGAGGTTATCAACACCAATCATAATAGCATCAACAAACGTGCAGGAGATACCATCAATATCAAATATGTTCTGGATCTCCGCGATTTTCCGGGAGATCCGGTACAGGACATCCTGGTTCATGATTACGAGATTATTGCAAACGACCCGGAAGTGGATATCGTCGTAGAAGTGATGGGAGGCATTGAGCCGGCGTATACCTTTGTAAAAAGAGCGCTGGAATCCGGGAAAAGTGTCTGCACATCCAATAAAGCCCTTGTGGCAAAGCACGGTCCGGAGCTGATGGAAATTGCCCGGGAACGTGACATCAACTTTTTATTCGAAGCAAGCTGCGGCGGCGGAATTCCGATCATCCGTGCACTGAATTCTGCGCTGACTGCCGACGAGATCGATGAGATCACCGGAATTCTCAATGGAACCACCAATTATATGCTTTACAAAATGAGCACGGAAGGCTGTGAATTTGACACAGTCCTGAAAGAAGCGCAGGCCAGAGGATATGCGGAAGCAGATCCTACGGCAGATGTGGAAGGCTATGATGCCTGCAGGAAAATCGCCATTCTTTCCTCGCTCGCATATGGTTATTTTCTGA
>CAMBYR010000104.1 GCA_945872375.1 uncultured Blautia sp.
CTCGGGATTTCCATGCATAAATGCATGGAAACGCCTCGCGGGATATTACCTGTGATCAGTAACTGATTTATAACTCTTTCACACCGAAAGAAGATTGACCTGAAAAGTAACTATAGTATAAAATACAATAAGAAATTATAGTCATGTCCAGAGATATTCTGAAAGGTGGTAACAAAATGCCGGATAAAAATAAAAGAACACGGAGCCATTGGATCGGCAGTGTGTTCCTTGCAGTTATCGTGTTTGCAGTGTGCTGTACACAGATCTTTTACTCTGTAGATAAATTCCTGTCGGATCCTTTATATTACACAGCTTCTGTGCCTGACAGCAACATTAAAATCATAGCCATTGATGAAAAAACCATACAGAAATACGGCGACATCAGAACATGGGACAGAAAAATCTGGGCAGAGCTTGTAGAGCTTCTCAACAGCGGGGATACCGATCCAGAGGTGATTGCTCTTGATATTATGTACATAGGCGCTGTGGAAGAAACGTCTGACACACATTTTGCAGAGGTCTGTAAAAACGGCGGCAATGTGATCACAGCAGTGAATGCCGTGTACGGCACACAGCTCAGCAAAGAAGGCCAAACGATATCCGCAGATACGAGTCATATAGAAATGGTGGAATACCCCTACGAAGAACTGAAAGCGGCTTCTTCCTACGGTTTTGCCAATATAATGCAGAACACAGACGGCTATATCCGATACGCCAGAGAATACATTGATTACAATGGCGAGAGGATCGATTTCTTTCCCGTTACGGTGTACCGGCAATATTGCGAAATGCATGGAATAGAACCGAAGCTTCCGAAAACCTTTTCCAGCAATCTGTTTTCCTTTGATTATACGGGAAAGAGCGGTGCTTATGAGATCGTTTCCATGTGTGATGTGCTGGATGGAACGGTCGATGTCCGGGTATTTGCTGACAGCGCGGTGTTTGTAGGTGCATATGCGCCGGGAATGCAGGACTCCTATCATGTACCGATTCAAAAAGGCAGCCCGATGTATGGCGTTGAGGTTCACGCAAATATCCTGGAATCGCTTCTGGAACAGAATACCAAAGTGGCGGCCACGCCCTGGATTTATGCTTTCCTTGCTGCAATCACGGTTTGGGGATACTATGTCCTTGTCAGCCGTGTGAAGCTCCTTCCATCAACAATTATGTCTGTGGCTGTGATCGGTGCCGATCTGCTGATCGGTAAGCTCCTGTTTGGCGTTGGTTATGTGATCAATGTCATCGAAGTGCCGATTTTTGTGCTGCTTATTTATGTATATCATCTGGCATATAACTATCTCGCAGAGGTGATACACAGAAAAAAAGTGCTCTCTGCCTTTAAAAAATATGTTGCTCCCAAGGTAGTGGATGAAATATCCAGACAAAAGGATTTTAAAATTGTTCTTGGAGGAGAAAACAGAAATATCGCGGTTTTATTTGTGGATATCCGTGGGTTTACGCCCATGTCCGAAAGCCTTGCGCCAGAACAGGTGGTAGAGATTCTGAATGAGTATCTGCAGCTTACCACGCAGTCCGTTTTCAATAACGGAGGGACATTGGATAAATTCATCGGCGATGCCACTATGGCAATTTTCAACGCCCCCTTCGACCTGGAGGATTACATCTACAAAGCAGTTTGTACTGCCAGGGATATTGCTGCCGGCAGTTCCGGGCTGGAGCAAAAGCTGATGGAGCGATTTGGCAGAAGCATCAGCTTCGGCATAGGGATCAACTGCGGAAATGCGGTCGTGGGGAATATCGGCTGCGAATACAGGATGGATTACACCGCTATTGGAGATACGGTCAATACAGCGGCAAGGCTGGAAAGCAAAGCCGGACCGGGTGAAATCCTTGTCAGTGAAGCAGTGTATGAGCATTTGCGGGGTCGTGTCCATATGGAGTATGTGGAAAAGATGATGCTTAAGGGAAAAAAAGAAGGCGTCAACGTATACCGGGTACCGGTCACGGATCCTGCCGGAAAGGTAACTCATGTCTGCTGAAAACCAGTAAATCCTCCCCTGTTTCGGCAGCTGCGGCAGAATGATAACCCGACAGGTACGTCAGGCTGTCAAATATACGAAATATGCCGCATAACCGACAAGCATTACAATTCCTCCGGTTCTGGACAGCTTATGATCACGGAATACACACAGCCACAAAAGAATTCCCGCTGCGGCAGCAATTAGTGTGTCCACGATAAATTTAGTTTCAAAAATCACCGGTGTAATAAGCGCCGTGGTTCCTACCACAAACAGAATATTAAAAATGTTGCTGCCCACAATATTTCCGATGGCAATATCAGCTTTCCCCTTCATAGCCGCAGAAACCGAAGTTACCAGTTCCGGCAGGGAGGTTCCCAGTGCCACGATCGTCAGGCCGATAAAGCGTTCACTCAGTCCCGCCGCCTTTGCAATGGCCGTTGCTGCATCTACAGCAAAATCACTGCCCAGCATGATCAGGCCAAGACCGATCACGATAAACAGAAGCAGTTTCCAGACGGGCTGGTTTTTCTCCTCCGGAATCTCTTCCTTATCCTTTTTTGCCATCCAAAGCAGATACAAAAGATATGCAATAAATGCGATCCAAAGCACCACGCCTTCCCATAATACAATTTTATTTCCTGTACAGCCAAACACCAGCAGCAGAAAGGTCATAGCAAGCATATAAGGCATTTCCACCCGGACAGTGGACTTTGCCACGGCAATGGGAACGATCACGGATGCAAGACCCAGGATTATCAGGATATTCATAATGTTGCTTCCTACAATGTTTCCGATGGTGATTCCTGCATTTCCCTTCAATGCGGCTGTAATACTAACCGCCGCTTCCGGCGCGCTTGTTCCCATGGCAACGATTGTCAGGCCGATCACCAGATGCGGAATTCCGAATTTTTCCGCAATTCCTGCTGCTCCGTCCACAAACCAGTCAGCGCCTTTTACCAGCATGAAAAAACCAAGAGCGAGCAATAAAAACTGTAACAAAATTCCCATACATGATTCCTCTTTTCTTTTTTTCATCAACGTCATAAAGGAGTATGATCCGGGCAGAAAAAAAAGAGACTTTTACCGCACACAAAAAATGCGATAAAAGTCTCGTTCTTATTTCAGTATGTATCCCGGCCTGATGGCGTGATGACGTGATACATAACATCCCTGCAGATGCGAACTACTCCCTGATATCGGGATAATTCTAGCAAACCACCTGTTTTCCGTCAAGTACCAATTATCATTTTTTTCAAAAAAGGCTGTTGGCCTTCTTTCTCTTCAGGAGGCCGCGGGCAGTACGATCCGGATCCTGGTTCCCAGCTCCGTTCTGGACAAGATTTCAAAATGCCCTCCATGCTTGTCCACGATCCATTTGGCAATGGACAGTCCCAGACCTGTGCCCTGATAGCTTCTTGCCTCATCTGCCCGGTAAAACCTGTCAAACATATGCGCCACATCCGCTGAAGCCATGCCGATTCCCGTATCCTGCACCTGCAAAAAAGCCTCTCCGTTTCCGCACCGGCCAAAGCTCAGAATGATCTCATCTCCCGCCTTTGTGTATTTCGCAGCATTATCCACAAGGATCCTCACTGCCTGCTTCAGCATTCCTGCATCTGCCCGCACCTGAATCTCCTGCTCCTCCTTCGAAAAACGATAGGGATGAGCTTCATCGATCATAAAAGATTCTTCATAAACCTCCTGCATGATTCCATTCAGAGAAACCATTTCCAGATTCATTCTGTTTTTGCCGCTGTCTCCACGGGCCAGAAACAGAAGCTGATCCACCAGGCGTTTCATGTGGTCTGATTCGTGCTGAATCGCTGTAATGGATTCCTCCAGAACCTTTTCATCCTCCTTGCCCCATCTTGACAGCATGTTCGCATATCCCTGAATCACCGCAATAGGAGTACGAAGCTCATGGGATGCATCATTGACAAACTGTGCCTGCTGCCGATAGGAATCCCGCATACGGATCAGCAGATTGTTCATAGCAGCTTCAATTCCCTGAAGATCAGAATCCCCAAAGGACAAAAGCTCCGACTCCTCCGGAGAAATGCTGGAAATCGCATCTTCGATCTGCTGATATTTTTCTTCTGAAAACGTCATTCGGCTCAATTCATCTGCCTTCAGGGCGATTTCGTTGATGGGTGCCAGCATCCGCCGGATTTTCCGTTCTTCATTTGCATAGGACATTGCAATCTTTAAAAACTGCATGATGACCAGAACCAGCAGGCTGAGTCCCAGTACAACCAGCGGCCGATACAGTTCCAGCTCCAGAAGTATCTTTCCGTTTTCGTCTGCGACACGATAAGTCAGCTCCCGGAGCTGACTGAAATGAACCAGCATCCGCTGATTCTGCATACTGATTTTTCCGATTTCCATCCATTCCCTGTCCAGAATCCAGCCTGCCGAAAGAAGCAGGCAAAGGAAAAAATCGAAGCTCAGATACATTGCCGTCTGTTTTCTGATCATGGACCAGTGAAGCTTATGGGCAATGGATGACATGCGCTTTGTTTCACTTTGCTTTACGCTTTTCTTTTTTATTGTCTGACTCATGATTTCTCCGTATTTTCTGATTTAATCACGTATCCCACACCTCTGACAGTCTGGATCAGTTTGATGCCGAATACCTCATCGATCTTTGAACGAAGGAAACGGATATATACGTCCACCACGTTGGTTTCTCCCACATAGTCAAATCCGCAGACCCGATCCAGAAGCACATCACGGGCCATGACAATGTCCTGATTTTCCAGAAGAATGCGAAGCATCTGGAATTCCCGGTTGGTAAGCGTGATTTCCTGTCCGTCATAGGTCACCTGATGACGTTTTTCGGAAAGCATCAGCTTTCCCCGGCGGAACACGCCTTCCTCCGGCTCCTGAACCGATGCCGGAGCCACCGCTGTTTTTCCGTGAAGCTTCAGGGCCACACGAATTCTGGCCAGAAGCTCCTCGATGGCAAAGGGCTTGGTAATATAGTCCACCGCTCCGGCATCCAGCCCTGCCACCTTGTCCATGACCGCATCTCTGGCCGTAAGAAGGATCACCGGCACCGGCTTGTCCTGCTGCAGCCTTCTCAGGACCTCCAGGCCATTCAGGCCCGGAAGCATAATATCCAGAAGAATCAGATCATAATCCTCTTCCATTGCCATACGATAAGCATCTCTTCCATTGACTGCCTTGCTGATCTGATATCCTTCGTGGAGCAGTTCCAGCTCCACGAATCTTGCCAGTTTTTCCTCATCCTCTACCACCAGAATATGCGCACCCATGTTCTCCCTCTTTCCCGTCGGTCTGCACGCTTCGGTACAGCCGTGTTATTATAATTTATTGTACTCGTCTTTTACTTTGTCTGCAAATTCACTTGCCTTTTCCATGGCCTTATTTACACCATCCAGGTCATCCTTTCCCCGGAAAGAATACTGGCACTCCAGAAACAGTCCCACGATCATCGCCGGAATCACCACCTGCCAAACCAGCAGCAGCGCCAGCACAAAGGCCCATACCGGAACCTGAAGGATTTCCTTTCCCTTTCTGACAATGCAGAAATAGTTTGCCTTGCTCTTTTCCCAGAGGATTCCGCAGATTCTTCCAAGCTTCTGGAAAAATCCTTCCACCGGCTCCTTTTCCTGTTCTTCCACCTTTTCCTTTACGGAAACATACTGGGCCTGCTCCTCATAATCCGTGGAATAGGATTCCTGTTCCGGTGCGTTTACTTTCCCGGCACGTTCCAGATAAACCATGGCATCCAGAAGATCCCATTCCGAAGCCTCCAATGCTTCTTTTGCATCCTCATAGCTGACATTTGCACGTTCTCTTAATTTTTCCACTTTTTCTAAATGTTCCATTTATTTCACCTTTTCCCTTCAAAAATTTTTCCTGCATTGCATCCGGCTTTCTTCGCCGCTGTATGCTGCAGTTCCTGTTTACATGTTATAATTTACCAATTGATTCTTAATCATTCTTTGAAGGAAGATTAAAATTACATTAAAAGCTCTTTTAATTTTCATAAAAGATTTTCTGTACCCTGATTCATTTTAGAACACAGCCTGCAGAAAAGCAATGATATTATTTTCTTTACTTTAAGTAACAAAGCCTGTGAAACAGACAAGCAGCATAAGGTCGCCAGCCACAAAAAACAATGCTGCCAGAGAAAGAGAGGGCATGAAACTGATTTTTTCATATAAAAGCCCTTTATTTCTGCCTACTGTCCTTAAAAAACGTTTTCTCTTTTATGCGAATTTTATATACATTTTATACTTTTCTAATACCATTATCTAATCTTTCATGCTATACTTAATTATCATTTTTCTGGTTTTGCTCACTACAGGTTAACCCGTCCAATATCCATGTGTTTGCGCAAGCAGGCATGCTTCATCACATGGCTGCTGTCCGGGACTTTTACAATAAAACCTGTTCCGTACACAGTTGCGAGCAAAAATCCATTAAGATTGCCTGCAGCAATGGGATTTTTGCTTGTATGTCTCGTATCACAGGGAGGTGTCTCATGCAAATTATTAATCAGCCATTTCAGGGGCAGCTCGGTAATCTGCTCACAGAAGAACTAAAAAAGAATTATTCATCCCTGACCATTTTCTCTGCTTTTGCCAAAAATAGCGGGGTTCTCCGACTGAAAGATGCCATGGAAAACTTTCGGGCAAAGGGACATTCCATCCGAGCCTACATCGGGATCGACCTGGATGGCACCTCTTACGAAGCATTGTTAAATCTATACTCTCTTTGCAATGATTTATATGTGATTCACTCTGAAAATTTTTTCACCACCTATCACAGCAAGATTTATCTGCTGGAAAATGACAATACAGCATGGTGTGCCGTTGGCTCCAATAATTTTACAGGAGGCGGATTATGGACAAATTTCGAGAGCTGCATCATTCAGACATTTTCGCTTCCCGGCTCCAGGGGCGAATTACAGAACATTTATGAAATAAGCGAAAAATATTCCGATTCCGCCTACCCATGTTCCAGCAGAATTTCATCCAGGGAAGACATTGACGAGCTCCTCGAAGCCAACTATATTTCAAAAGAGGTCTCTCAGAAAATGACGTCTGTCTCACGTCGGAAAGAACAGGAAGAACGCCTGAAAAAAACACCTCTTTTCGGCTCGGAAAAGGTGTCCATCCCAAGGCTGATCACCGTGGAAAAACAGTCAAAACCACGCTCCAAAAAAGCATCCTCCAAGCCGTCAGCGGAGCTCTTTCTTGACAAAACACTGACGGATCCTGCATTCACCAACGACCAGTTCTGGTTTGAAATGCGTGAATCCAC
>CAMBYR010000105.1 GCA_945872375.1 uncultured Blautia sp.
CTTGTCTTCATCTGTGGCAAAAATATTTTTTCCAAAGCGCACCTTAAGTTCATGAACTACCGGTTTGATCAGCTTCCGGCATTCTTTTTCACTTTCCCCTTTTGCAGTCACACGAAGATGTACCTCTCCTGTCTTTGCATAGGGAGCGATCGTAGGATTTGTCTGCGCTTCGATCAGATCCTGAATTTCCTCTGCCACCTGACTTTCTCCGATACTGCAGATTTTCACCATCTGGGAATAGATGATTTCCGGCTGCAGTTTTCTGAGGTAAGGAAATACTTCTTCCTCAAACATAGGCTTCATCTCAATGGGCGGCCCGGGAAGAAGAACTGCTATCTTTCCATCCTTTTCCAGGATCAGTCCCGGAGCTGTGCCATTGTGGTTGTCCAGCACAAGAGCCCCTTTCGGAACAAGAGCCTGTTTATAATTATTTTCTGTGATGCGTCTCTGCGCATTATTTTTTTCATATTGTTTCAGATAGGTATCCAGACGTTCTCTCGTATGCGGATCCTCCTCCAGCGGAAGACCCATCACCTCTGCTGTCACCTCTTTTGTAAGGTCATCCTCTGTCGGCCCCAGGCCTCCTGTGAGAATCACCACATCCGAACGGTTCAGAGCCGTGCTGATGACATCCTTCATTCGTGCCTCATTGTCACCTACTACTGTCTGATAGTACACAGACATGCCAAGCTGGGCACATTTTTCAGAAAGGTAGGCACTGTTTGTGTTTACGATATTTCCCAGCAGGATTTCTGTTCCTACGGAAACCAGTTCTGTAATCATATTATTCTTCCTTTCATTTCAAACCCTTAATCCTGCATGGAGAGAACTTTTTTATTCTGAGCAATGTAGGTAATCAGGGAAATCACCGTCAGTATCAGAGACAAAGCGATGAAAACGCTTTCCAGAAGATCAAAGAATCCTCCGAAATCCAGAATCAGCAAAATGATCATGACCATCTGAGAAACTGTTTTGAATTTGCCCCAGTAATTTGCCGCAATCACAACGCCATTTTCTGCTGCGATCAGACGGAACCCGCTGATGATAAATTCTCTTGCTATAATGATGATCACGATCCACGCATCAAGCCTGCCCATCTCGATCAGGCAGATCAGCGCAGAACAAACCAGAAGCTTGTCCGCCAGAGGATCCATGAATTTTCCAAAGTTTGTCACAAGACTGTATTTTCGTGCCAGATAACCGTCAAACCAGTCTGTAACACTGGCTGCCACAAAAATAGCCAGAGAAATGTAACGGTTTGCATTGCCTCCCAGCTCCGTCAGCATAAACACCACAAGAAACGGAACCAGAATCATTCTGATAATTGTTAGTTTATTCGGTGTATTCATCGGCCAATTCTCCTATCAAATCATATTCCAGGGCTCCTGTTATCCTGACTCTTGCAAAATCTCCTGTCATCAGAAGTTCTCCTGTCTGTACGAAAATATATCCGTCCACCTTCGGAGCATCCCCATAGGTCCTGCCCACATAGGCACTTTCTCCGGATACCTTTCCTTCAATCATAACCATGACTTCGGAGCCGATCCTGTCATTTCCAATATCCAGGGAAATCTCCTGCTGAAGCTCCATGATCTCGTCCCGGCGTGCCTCTCTGATCTCCTGAGGAACCTGTTCCTCCATCGATGCTGCGGGAGTATCCTCCTCCGCAGAATAGGCAAATACGCCCAGACGGTCAAATTCCATTTCATTTACAAATTCCAGAAGCTCCTGATGATCCTCCTCCGTTTCTCCCGGAAAGCCTGAAATCAGGGTGGTCCGAAGAACAATATCCGGAATCTCCGCCCGAAGCTTCTCCACGATTTCTTCCAGCTGTGCCCGTGTGGTACGGCGGCCCATTCTTTTCAGGATGCGGTCGCTGGCATGCTGAATGGGCAGATCCAGATAGTGACAGATTTTCTTTTCTTCTTTCATTACCTGAATCATTTCATCATAAATTTCCTCAGGATAGCAGTACAGAATCCTGATCCAGCGGATTCCTCTGATCTCACAGAGTTTTTTCAGGAGAATATGAAGAGATTTTTCTCCATAAAGATCCTTTCCGTATAATGTGGTTTCCTGTGCCACAAGGATCAGTTCTTTTACCCCTTTTTCAGCCATGTCCGCTGCCTGTGCCAGCAGTCGTTCCATGGGTACGCTCCTGTATTTTCCTCTCAGAGAAGGAATAATGCAGTAAGTACAGTGTTTGTCGCATCCTTCGGCAATTTTCAGATATCCGAAATGGCCTCCGGTGGTCAGCACACGGCCTCCTTCGGTATTCGGAAGCTCATTGATATCGCGAAACTCCTGAAAGTGATTTCCGGCATCCGCTTCCTCCAGTGCCTTTACGATATCTCCGTAAGAAGTGGTACCCAGAATGGCATCCACCTCAGGAATTTCATCCAGAATTTCCTGCTTATATCTCTGGGCCATACAGCCTGTAACGATCAGTGCCCTGCAGGGTCCGGTCTTTCTGTACTCCGCCATTTCCAGAATGGTTTCCACACTTTCCTCTTTTGCGTCATTGATGAAACAGCAGGTGTTGATGATAATTGCCTCTGCACATGTTTCATCATCTACGATCTCATGACCCCGGGCAGTCAGAAGCCCAAGCATCTCCTCGGAATCTGACAGATTCTTGTCACATCCAAGGGAAATAAACAATATTTTCATAAAATCTCCCAATGCACCGAAAGGCTGCCCCGGCAGCCTTTTCGTATTATCTCATGCTTCTTCTGTTGTCTCTGCTGCAGCAGACTCTTCTGCTGTTTCTGACTCTTCGGCCGTTTCTTCTGCTGCTTCCTCTGTAATTTCAACAGACTCCTCCGCTGCAGTGATCAATTCCTCCTCTTCTTCCGGAGCTTTCGGAACGATCTTTACTTTACCTTTATAAAACTCATCAATGGCAATGGAAAGCGGCTTTTTGCCGGCTGCGCCTTCTACCATAGGCTCTGATCCGCCAATGATCTGACGTGCACGTTTGCTGGTGGCAAGCACCAGAGAATAACGGCTGTTGAGCATAATGGTGTTGTCGTCTTCCTCACTGTTGGTATTGATTGCCTGAATTAACTCAGAGTAAGATGGATGTATCATAATCGTTGTCTCCTTTCACGGCCTTCTGGCCGGTTCCTGTTTCTGTTATCTGGTGCTGTCAGTGCAGCGCCTGTGCCTCTTCTTTGATTTTTTTGATAAACTCTGCATTTCTCATGACCCGGCAGTGTTCGCACTGAATGATCTGATGCAGTTCTTCCACACAGTCCTCCAGCACATCATTTACCAGAAGATAATCGTAGGCATCCATGCCTTCCGCTTCCTCGGCAGCTCTTTTCAGTCGGGAGGCAATCACCTCCGCTGATTCGGTCCCTCTTCCTTCCAGCCGGCGTTTCAGCTCTTCCACACCGGGAGGAGTAACAAAAACCAGAAGTGCCTCCGGAATCCTCTGTTTTACCTTCATGGCTCCCTGGATCTCTATCTCAAGGATCACATCCCGTCCTTCTGTAAGCTGCTGCTCCACATATGCACGGGGCGTGCCGTAATAATTTTCTACATATTGTGCATATTCAATCAATGCATCATCCCGGATAAGCTGTTCAAATTCTTCTTTTGTACGGAAAAAATATTCTCTTCCGTCTTCTTCTCCGGGACGCGGGTCTCTCGTCGTTGCGGAAATCGAAAGCGCATAATTATCATAGCGCTTCAGAAGCTCCTTCATGACGGTTCCCTTGCCTGCACCGGAAAAGCCGGATACAACTGTCAGGATTCCTTTACTCATGTGTGTCACCTCTGTCTTCATATTCTTCAAATCCGCCGTCTGCAGTTTTTAAATCGCTGTGTGCGGCAAATCTTCTTGCAATAGTTTCCGGCTGAAGTGCCGAAAGCACCAGGTAATCATCTGATGTGACAATGACCGCCTTTGTTTTCCTGCCCTGGGTGGCATCCACCAGCGAATTGGTTCCCTTTACATTCTGCACCATGCGCTTCACCGGCGCTGCGTCAGGACTTACCACTGCCACGATCTTGTCTGAATTTACAACATTTCCAAAACCAATATTAATCAGTCTGGCCATTTCTGCGCCTTTCTGTCCTGTTTATTTGCAGCTGCACCTCTTCCGGCGCAGCAGCATTTATTCAATATTCTGAATCTGCTCACGGATTTTTTCGATTTCCGTTTTCAGGTCGATGGCTATATTCGATACTGTCAGATCACTGGATTTCGAAAGGATGGTATTTGCCTCACGATTCATTTCCTGAGCCATAAAATCAAGCTTTCTTCCAATACCCTCTTTTTCATTCAGGATCTTTTCCATACCGCTGATATGGCTGCGGAGACGAACCGTTTCTTCGTCATTACAGATTTTATCAGAAAACAGCACGACCTCTGCTGCGATACGGCTGTCATCGATCTGGGAATCCTCCAGAAGCTCATGAACCTTTGCCTCCAGTTTTTCCCGGTAAGCCTGTACCACCTCCGGAGAACGTTCCTGCACCTGAGTCACCTTTTCATCCAGGCCTTTCAGCTTTTCCAGAAGATCCTTTTTCAGATGTTCTCCCTCGCGGACTCTTGCCTCCACAAATTTTTCACAGGCCTCCCGAAGCGGAAGCTCCAGGCTCTCCCAGAGTTCTTCCTCATCCACAGACTGCTCTTCCATGGTAAGCACCTCCGGATAACGGGAAAGAGCGGATACCCGGACATCGTTTTCCAGACCGAACTCCTCTTCCATTTCCTTCAGATATTTCAGGTACTCTCCCGCAAGCTCCCTGTTGTATTTTAAGGTCATGCGGTTCTGTACATAATCCTCACAGGTAATAAATACATCTACCTTTCCCCTCTGCATGTATTCTTTCAGAAGGCTTCTGATATTCCCCTCCAGAAAACTCAGCTTTCTGGGCATTTTCATATTCAGGTCCAGATATCTGTGGTTTACGGATTTTAATTCCACAGTGATCTTCCGCTCTGCTGTCACTGCTTCGGCACGTCCGAAGCCTGTCATACTTTTTATCATATTTTTTCTCTCTCTGCAATCATCTTCTGCGTTTTGCACAGAAATTCCACCTTTTCTCCTTCAGTTCTGTTTTCCGT
This sequence comes from uncultured Blautia sp., assembly GCA_945872375.1. Lineage (GTDB taxonomy): Bacteria > Bacillota > Clostridia > Lachnospirales > Lachnospiraceae > Blautia_A. The sequence goes on from CAMBYR010000105.1 coordinate 5,078, forward strand.
GCATACAGATTTATTATAGTTCATTCTAAAACCCTAGTCAAATCCTTTTTTTGCTGTTATACTATTATTCTACTGATACCATGATTGTGGGAGTGCAAAGCACGGAGCAATCCGTAGGTATCATAATTGGGGGCTTTTGCCCTAACTTCATTCTACCAGAAATAAGGAGTGAAAAATCATGGCATTTGACGGAATTACCATTGCCGCTATGGTACAGGAATTAAAAGAAAAGCTGGATGGCGGCAGAATCAATAAAATCGCTCAGCCGGAGGCCGACGAACTGATGGTCACAGCCAGAGGCACCGGCGGACAGTACCGGCTTCTGCTGTCTGCCAGCGCATCCCTTCCGCTGCTTTATCTTACATCCAAAAACAGGATCAGCCCTCTCACCGCTCCCAACTTCTGCATGCTTCTTCGCAAGCACATCGGAAGTGCCAGAATCGCAGAGATCCGGCAGCCAGGCCTGGAACGTGCCGTAGAATTTCAGCTGGAACATCTCAACGAGCTGGGCGACCCCTGCAAAAAAATCCTGATCATGGAGCTGATGGGGAAACACAGCAATCTGATCTTCTGTGACGACAAACAAATGATCCTGGACAGCATCAAGCATGTTTCCTCCCATATGAGCTCCGTGCGGGAGGTTCTTCCGGGACGCGATTATTTTCTTCCTCAGACCCAGGAAAAGCTGGATCCTCTTACTGTCACACAGGAAGAATTTTCTGAAAAGGTCTGCCGGAAGCCCTGCAATATTTCCAGGGCGATCTACACCTCCCTTACGGGATTAAGTCCTGTGATTGCCGAGGAGATCTGCTACCGTGCCTCCATCGACGGAAGCGACGCGGCCCAGTCTCTTGATGACACGGCGATCCTTCATCTTTATCATACGTTTCTCCGTATGATGGAAGATGTAACGGCCTGTCGTTTTCAGCCGAACATTATCTACCGGGATGACGAGCCGGTAGAATACGCTGTTTTTCCGCTGACCCAGTTCGGTCCGGAATATCACACCGTATTTTTTGAAAGTGTTTCCGAAATGCTGGAAACTTACTATGCTTCCAGAGATCAGATCACCAGGATCCGTCAGAAATCCTCGGATCTTCGAAGAATCGTCCAGACAGCTCTGGAGCGAAACCGCAAAAAGCTGTTTCTTCAGGAAAAACAGATGAAGGATACGGAGAAAAAAGAAAAATACAGGATCTACGGAGAACTGATCAATACATACGGATACGGTGTGGAGGAAGGTGCGAAGTCTTTCCGGGCTCTGAATTACTATACCAATGAAGAAATCACGATTCCTCTGGACCCCACGATGAGTCCTTCCGAAAATTCCAAAAAATATTTTGACCGGTATGGAAAGCTGAAACGAACGGAAGAAGCCCTTACAGAGCAGATCGCAGATACGGAAAATGAAATTGAGCATCTGGAATCCATTTCCAACGCACTTGACATCGCCCTTGCGGAAAGCGATCTTTCCCAGATCAAGCAGGAGCTTACGGAATATGGTTACATTAAAAAGCATTATTCCGGCAAAAAAGGGCAGAAAATGCAGACAAAATCAAAACCGTTTCATTACATTTCCAGTGACGGCTATGATATTTATGTGGGAAAAAACAATTATCAGAATGATGAGCTGACCTTTAAATTTGCATCCGGAAATGACTGGTGGTTCCATGCAAAGAAAATGGCAGGCTCCCATGTGGTGGTCAAATCCAAAGACGGAGAAATGCCTGACCGCGTTTTTGAGGAAGCGGGACGGCTGGCTGCCTATTATTCCAAAGGACGAACAGCACCAAAGGTGGAAATCGATTATATTCAGAAAAAGCATGTAAAAAAACCGGGCGGTGCAAAACCGGGCTTCGTCGTATATTATACCAACTACTCTCTCATGGCTTCTCCGGATATCACCGGATTAAAAGAAGCCGGGGAATGATCCGGAATATCTGCAAAGGAGTTTATTCATGAGTATTTTAAATGTGGAACATCTGACCCATGGCTTTGGCGACAGAGCTATTTTCAACGACGTTTCCTTTCGGCTTTTAAAAGGCGAACATATTGGCCTTGTGGGGGCCAACGGCGAAGGGAAATCCACGTTTTTGAACATTGTCACCGGGAAGCTGATGCCCGATGAAGGAAAGGTGGAATGGGCAA
>CAMBYR010000106.1 GCA_945872375.1 uncultured Blautia sp.
CAATATCGCTGCCCATTTCCCTTCTAATAGTACCATTTATTCCACATTTTTCAAGTTTTATTTTGAAATTACGCACTGCCTCTCCCCTGGAGCGCCGAAAATCCCTCTCTTTGATGGGATTTACGGGAATCAGATTCACATGGCAGTTCATTCCGTGAATCCTTTCCGACAGCTGTTCTGCATCCTCATCACTGTCATTGACCCCTGCCACAAGGCTGTATTCAAAGGTAATTCTTCTCCCCGTCTTTTCAAAATATACACGGCAGGCCTCTAAAAGCTCATCCATACTGTACTTTCTTGCGATGGGCATCAGTTCCTGACGTTTCCTGTCATTGGGCGCATGGAGGGAAATCGCCAGTGTCATCTGAAGCTTCTCCTCCGCCAGCCGGTAGATCTGCGGCACGATTCCGCAGGTGGATACCGTCAGGTTTCTCTGGCTGATATGAATTCCGCCCTCTTCCGTAAGGATATGGATAAATCGAAGAAGGTTGTCATAATTATCCAGCGGCTCTCCGGTTCCCATCACTACCACATTGGAAACCCGCTCTCCGGTCAGCGCCTGAATCCGGTAAATCTGATCCAGCATTTCAGACGGAAGAAGATTTCTGGTCCACCCTCCGATAGTGGAAGCACAGAAACGGCAGCCCATCCTGCAGCCCACCTGGGAAGAAATACAGACAGAATTTCCGTGTTTGTATTTCATCAGTACACTTTCGATCACATTTCCGTCTGACAGACGAAACAGATATTTCTGTGTTCCGTCAATACGGGAGGTCTGTACATCCACTGCTTCCAGTACGGTGATGGGATAATCTTTCAGCTTTTCCCTGAGCCCCTTTGGAAGATTGGTCATCTCCTCATAAGAGCATACCAGATGCTCATGCAGCCAGCTGTAAATCTGCTTTGCCCGAAAGGGCTTATCTCCCAGCTCTGTCATGAGATTTTTCAGTTCGTCTATTGTCATCGACTTAATGTCTGCAGCAGTCATTGTTGTTTATTTCCTTCTGAATCTTGCAATAAAGAAGCCGTCTGTCTTATGTATTCCCGGCAGAAGCTGAAGGTATCCAAGTGCCGTTGTTTCCGAATGAAGTTCTTCCGGAAGATAAGGGTCCAGACTTTCCAGTTTGAAAGGATGGTTATTCATAAACCACATCATATTTTCTTCGTTTTCTTCTTTTGCAATGGTGCATGTACTGAAGATCAGCACGCCTCTTGGTTTCACATATTCTGCAGCCCTGTCCAGAATGGTGCGCTGCAGTATCACAATTTCCTCCTGTTTCTGAGGAGTTGCTCTGTATTTGATTTCCGGCTTTTTGCCAATCACCCCATAGCCGGAGCATGGCACATCTGCCAGAACAATATCTGCACGGCACTCGGATTCCACATCAAAAACCGTGGCATCCTGTACCTTTGCCTGCACATTGATGGAGCCTGTCCGCTGAATGTTTTCCTCAATGAGATCCACCTTATACTGGCTGATATCCCGGGCATCCACCGTTCCATAGCCTTCCATTTTGTCTCCCAGATGAAGGCTTTTTCCTCCCGGAGCAGCACAAAGGTCAATAATGTAGTCTCCTTTTTCCGGAGCTGCCGCCTCTGCCACAAGCATGGAGCTTACGTCCTGCACCTGAATCTTTCCTTCCAGAAAAGCATCCAGCATAAAAATATGATTAAAGTCCGAGATGGAATACGCATACGGCAGATAGGCCGCCTTTTCCACCTTTACCCCCTGATCCACCAGGCTCTGATAGATCAGGTCCTGAGAATTCTGATAGGGATAAGTGCGGAATCGTACCGTCATAGGCTTTTCCGTAAGAAAGTCCGCCAGCATTTTTTCGGTGGTTTCCTCTCCGTATTCTCCCAACCAGCGAAGCACCAGCGTCTCCGGCATGGAATATTTTACAGACAGAAAACGGACAAGATCCTCTTCCCTGGAAGGGTAAGATAATTCATCCATCTGTCTGGCAACGGTTCTCAGAACTCCGTTTACAAAGGGCTTTAAATTATAAAAGCCTTTTCTCTGCGCCAGCTTTACCGCTTCATTACACACAGCACTGTCCGGCACACTGTCCATGAATTTCAGCTGATAGACAGCGCTTCTTAATATTTCACGGATCACCGGCTTCATCTTGTCGACCGGGATCTTGGAAAATGAATCAATGATATAATCGATCTGTATTCTGTATTCCAGCGTGCCTTCGCACACTCTTGTAATAAATGCCCGTTCCTGTTTTGGAAGGAACTGATACTTGGAAAGCGCATTGCGGATCGCAATGTGACTGTGCTCCCCATCCGCTATTTCCAGCAGGATTTCCAGTATCATTTCTCTGGTATTAATTCCATTAGTCGTCACGTCTTCTTCCTCCGGCAAGTATCACTAATCGTAAAAGCTGCAGGATCGATGAGGCAAGGGCAGCAACATACGTAAGCGCTGCCGCACTCAGTACCTTTCTGGCTCCGCGGATCTCATTCTGCCCCAGAATTCCCAGGCTCTGCAGATTGTTCAGCGCACGGGAGGAAGCATTGATTTCCACCGGAAGCGTCACAAGCTGAAAAAGAACCGCAAGGGAAAAGAGAATGATACCGAGCGTCAGGAGGGGCTGAATGGAAAAGATCAGTCCTGCAACAAACAGCGGCCAGGAAAGCTGCGCTCCGATATTTGCCACCGGAACAATGGCGCTTCGAAACTCCAGCGGTGCATATCCCGTATCATGCTGAATCGCATGGCCGCATTCATGGGCTGCCACACCTACCGCAGCCAGAGAGGTACTTCCGTAAACCTCGTCCGACAGCGCCAGCGTTTTATTTCTCGGATCGTAATGGTCCGTAAGACTGCCTGATACACGGGTAATCTGAACATCCGTGATTCCCGCTGCATAAAGGATCTTCTGCGCTGCCATCGCTCCTGTGAGCCCTGATGCACTTCTCACCCTTTTATAGGCTGCAAATGTGCTTTTCACCTTTGCCGAAGCTGCCAGAGACAGAAGCATTCCAATCACCAGCAGCAGATAAGTCCAGTCAAATCCCCAGTAATATCTGTATCCGTACATGCAACATCACTCCTTATGATCTGTCAGTATCGTTCCCTGTTCCACCTGATATCCGCGAAGAAAAGCATCTGCGCTCATTCTTTTTTTGCCTTCGATCTGCACCTCTGTAAGAACCAGCGTACCATCCGCACATGCCACATAAATTCCGCTGCGGTCGGTGCCGGTCACCGTTCCCGGTTTTTCAGAAGTCTGCCCTTCGATCACACGGCTTTTCCAGACCTTCAGTGTCTTTCCGTTCAGATAGGTATAGGCACTTGGCCATGGATTCATCCCTCTTACAAGACGTTCCAGCTCTGCTGCGGATCTGCCAAAATCCAGAAGTCCCATCTGTTTGGTGATCATCGCCGCGTATGGCGTGGGGCTTTCCTCTGGCTGCTTCTCATAAACGGCTGTACCGTCCTCAATCGACGGCAGCGTTCTGATCAGCAGTTCGGCTCCAGCTTTCGCCAGCTTGTCAAACAGGCTTCCGCCCGTTTCATCCTCATCCAGCCAAACCACTGTTTTTGCGATCATATCCCCGGTATCAAGGCCTGTTCCCATACGCATAACCGTTACTCCGGATTCCTTTTCTCCGTCAATGACTGCCTGCTGGATCGGCGCCGCTCCTCTGTATTTCGGAAGAAGAGATGCATGGATATTGATGCATCCGAATTTCGGCATATCCAGAATCTCCTTTGGAATCAGCTGTCCGAAAGCAGCCACCACGATAATATCCGGATCCAGTGTTTTCAGCAGCTCCACAAATTCAGGATCCCGAACCTTTACCGGCTGATAAACCGGAATCCGGTGCCGGATGGCTTCTTCTTTTACCGGGGTAGGCATCAGCGTTTTGCCTCTTCCCTTTGGTTTATCCGGCTGCGTCACCACAGCCGCAATCTCATAATCAGATTCTGCCAGCGCCCGAAGGGGCAAAACGGCAAAATCAGGTGTTCCCATATAAACAATTTTCACTGCAATTACTCCTCTTCATCATCCTCATAGGTAACCCGGTGAAGCTCTCCCTCCACCAGCTCCGTGTACATATGTCCATCCAGGTGATCGATCTCATGGCAGAATGCGCGGGCGAGAAGCTCTGTCCCTTCATACTCCACTTCTTCCATATTGATGTCCAGCGCCTTCACCTTTACGTAATTGGGACGTGTTACCTGCCCTGCCATTCCGGGAACGCTTAAACATCCCTCGTCACCGGTCTGCTCTCCGGAGCTCTCTATGATCTCGGGATTCACCAGAACAATGGGGCCTTCGCCCACGTCGATCACTACCACCCTCTTCAGGATTCCAACCTGGGGAGCCGCAAGGCCCACACCCATGGCGTCATACATGGTATCCAGCATATCAACGATCAGGTCACGGATTCTGGGAGTCATTTCCTTGATAGGTCTGCTTTTTTTGGTAAGTACAGAATCTCCTTCTGTACGAATGGTTCTAAGTGCCATTTTGATTCTTCCTTTCTTCTTATTCGAAATCAAACTGAATGTACATTTTCCGGAAACCGGTGTTGATTTCAATGTATTTTTCGATTTTATCCCTGATGGCAGCCAAAAGTCTGCCATCCTTGTGTTTCAGATAGATGATCCTCCGATATACATCATTGATTTTTCCCACAGATGCCGGTGCCGGACCAATGATGTGAAGATCGCTTCCCGGGTAGACCCGGCGGATAAATTTTCCGATGTATTCCATTCCCTCGTCCAAAAGCGCCTCGTCTTCTCCGGACGCATGCACCGACATCATGAAGGAAGAGGGCGGATAATCCATCAGGGCACGGTAGGCCATTTCCTGACGGTAAAATGCTTCATAATCCTGGCTGGCAGCCGCCAAAATGCTGTAATGGTCCGGATGATAGGTCTGAATGACGGCTTCCCCGTTTTCCACACCCCTGCCCGAACGCCCCACAGCCTGGGTAAGAAGCTGAAACGTCCTTTCTCCGCTGCGGTAATCCGAGGCATTCAGAGACAGATCAGCAGCAACCACCCCCACGAGCGTTACTTTCGGGAAATCATGTCCCTTGACGATCATCTGTGTTCCCACAAGAATGTCTGCTTCATGGGCGGAAAAAGCCGAAAGAATTTTTTCATAGCTTCCCTTGTTTCTCGTTGTGTCATAATCCATGCGGAGAACCCGCACTCCCGGAAACGTTTTTTTCAGGACCTGTTCGATCTGCTGTGTTCCTGCTTTAAAGCCCCCGATATAAGGGGACCCGCATTCCGGGCAGCTTTCTGCTCTTGGTCTTTTGTAGCCGCAGTAATGACACAGAAGCATGCCATTGCTGTGTTCGGACAAAGCCACGTCACAGTGAGGACATTTCATCACATGACCGCAGGAACGGCAGGAAACAAATCCTGCATAACCCCGGCGGTTCAGAAACAGCATGGCCTGCTGCCCCTTTTTCAGTCTGTCTTCAATGGAATCCTTCAGTTTTCTGCTGAGGACAGAACGATTTCCCTGTTTTAATTCTTCCCTTAAATCCACCACCGATACATCCGGCAGAGGTCTTTTTCCAAAACGGTCTCTGAGCGTCACCAGCGCATAGATACCGGCCTGTGCTCTGCTGTAGGATTCCAGGGAAGGTGTGGCTGAGCCCAGGATGACCCTTGCGCCTTCCATGGAAGCCCGCTGAACCGCCGTTTCTCTGGCATGGTAGCGGGGAGTGTTCTCACTTTTATAGGTCTGCTCATGCTCTTCGTCGATTATGATCAGCCCAAGATTGGAAAACGGTGTAAACAGTGCCGATCTCGGTCCCACTATTACCTGAATCTCTCCGCGGCTGGCTCTCCGGAACTGATCATATCGCTCTCCCTGCGAAAGCCTGGAATTCAGTACAGATACCTTATCTCCAAATCTTCCGTAAAACCGGCGGACCGTCTGATAGGTAAGGGCAATTTCCGGAATCAGAACGATCACCTGTTTTCCCTGATCTATCACCTGCTGGATCAGATTCATATATACCTGTGTCTTTCCGCTTCCGGTAACACCAAAGAGCAGTACCGGTCTGGGAGAAGCATTCTCCCATTCCTCCCGGATCTTCTCAGCTGCCTCCTGCTGCGCTTCGGTAAGTGTCTTTTCTTTTTCCTCCGGAATGTTTTTTAGATCCTCCGGAATCCGGTAAACCTCCTGATACCCGATCCGGATCAGTCCCTCCTCCAGAAGAGGATTTAAAACTCCCGATCCTGCCCCAAGTTTTCCGGTAGCCTCCGTATAGTCCAGAGCTTCCTCCTTTAGAAGTGCCCGGAGAAGCCTTGCTCTGGCTTTACATCTCCCTTTTTCCATTTCCCCGGCACGTTTTTCTGCCGTTTCCCGGGGTACTGCAAGACAGATGGTTCTTTTTTCTTTTGCTTTTACCTTTTCCTGGACGGGAAGCACCGTTTTCAGTGCCTGAATCATTGTGGATCCGTAACGCTCCCGCATCCAGGCGGCCAGTGCAATGAGACGGGATTCTGTCGTTTCCCTGTCACTGCACAGGCTGTGAATCTCTTTCATCTTATGCAGATCATATTTGGGAGTATCCGACAGACCGATCACATATCCTTTGCGCTCCCGGCTGCCGTTTCCAAACGGAATGGTAACAACCATGCCCGGATGGATCTCTTTTTCCATTTTTTCCGGAACCTTGTACTGAAAGCTCCGATCCACCTTTTCGTGGGAAATGTCTACCACAATGTCTGCATAAATCATGTATTTCCTCTTTCTGTCTCTGCGGACTGCGCCGCAGACAGACATCTCTGTTTTACCTTCCGGCAAGGATATCGGCAATCAGAACACGTTCATCCATCGGGTATTTCTTTCCTTTAATTTCCTGATAGTCCTCGTGTCCCTTGCCGGCCAGAATAATAATGTCTCCCGGCTCGCCATGATGAATGGCATAGGCAATGGCTTCCTTTCTGTCCGGAATTTCCACATATTTTCCATCTGTTTTTGCCATTCCCACCTTGATGTCATCGATGATCGCCTGCGGTTCTTCGTTTCTGGGATTATCCGAGGTGATGATCGTCAGATCCGCAAGCCGTCCGGAAACCTCACCCATCTCATATCTGCGGAGTTTGGAACGATTGCCGCCGCATCCGAACAGACATACAAGACGATGCGGATGGTATTCCTTCAGTGTTGTCAGAAGGCTTTCCAGCGCCATGGCATTATGGGCATAGTCGATCATCAGTGTAAAGT
>CAMBYR010000107.1 GCA_945872375.1 uncultured Blautia sp.
TCGCATCCCGATACCGACAGAAACAGCTTCCTTCATGATTACCTCATAGAGCTCTTCCCGTTTTTTTGCCGTAAGCTGTTTGGAATCATTGAGATAAAGTATTCCGCAGTCCTTTGGCAGTATCACGGCGCATGCCACTACAGGACCGGCCAGCGGACCTCTGCCCACCTCGTCGATCCCGCAGAGCCAGCCGAGATGTTCGTACTGATGCTCATATTTCTTCATCTGCTCTGTACGTTCCAATTCTGCCAGATAGGCATTCTGCTTTTTTACCGCCTGCTCCAGAAGCCTGATCACTCCGCTTCTTTCGTCATTTTTGTATGTTTCCAGAAAAGAACCGTACTGCTCCACCGGGAGATGTTTCAGTTCTTCTTTGATTTCGCTGATACTTTTCATGTTTTTCTCTGTTTTCCGATATCCTGGCCGGATATCTGCCGTCTTCTTTTTATCAGTCAATGATCGTCACGGATTCCATCACCGGCTGATCCTCTGCCAGAATGGTCCCGTTATTATCCGTAGGCTTCGCTTTTTCACAGATGGCATCCACCACATCCATTCCTTCAGTCACATGACCAAAAGCAGCATAATTTCCATCCAGGAAATCACTGTCCTCATGTACAATAAAGAACTGGGAACTTGCGCTGTTCGGGTCATTGGACCTTGCCATGGAGATGGTTCCTCTTGTATGGGAAATACTGTTTTCCACACCATTTGCAGAGAACTCCCCTTTGATCGTTTCCTCGGAGCCGCCGCGGCCATTGCCAAGCGGATCACCACCCTGAATCATAAAACCGCTTATGATACGATGAAACGTAAGTCCGTCATAAAAGCCCTCCTGAGCCAGCTTCACAAAATTTGTAACGGAGATCGGAGCCGTATCTGCATCCAGTTCCAATTCGATCGTGCCAAAGTCTTTTACAACAATTTCCGCATGATGGGTTCCGGAAAGCGGAGAATCCGTATCCAGAATCACCGTCTCTGATTCGCCGGAAGATGGTTCTGAAGTATCTCCCTCTCCTTCCTCGGAAAACGCGTTCTGATCCTCTCCCGATTCTTCTGTTCCATCCGTGAAGCCGGCGGCAGCAGCTTCTTCTTCGCTGACTGCCTTCGAAGCAGTTTCTTCGTCTACCGGTTTCGATGATTCTGTATTTCCGTCAGATGTCTCTGAAGTCTTATCCTGTGTGTCTGCCTTCTCACCGCCGCAGCCTGTCAGCATTCCTGCTGCAAGAAGGGCTGAAAGAAAGATTGCCAATCCTTTTTGTTTCATTGTATTCCCTCCGTCTTCTGATTAATGTCAGAATCCATTATACATGTGCATTCAAAAAATACAATCCATTTCACAGAAAATACACATCAGCGGATTCTATCCGGGAATCCAACCTTTCGCTGAACCTTACGGAGTGTTTTTGTGGCATAATAATTTGCTTTTTCCGCATTTTCCTTAATCACGGAATCAATGTATGCCTTGTCTTTGGAAAGTCTTGCATATTCCTCCTGCAGCGGTTTCAGCACACCGATCACGGCTTCTGCCACAGCCGGTTTCAATTCTCCATATCCTTTTCCGTCAAATTCCTGAACCGTTTCCTGAGGTGTTTTTCCGGTACATGCGCTGTAGATATCGATCAGATTCTTAAGACCCGGCTGTTCATCACAATAACGGATACATCCCTCGGAATCCGTCACCGCACGTTTGCATTTGCGCAGAATCGTATCCGGGTCATCCATCAGATAAATACTTCCGTTTGGATTTTCATCGGATTTGGACATCTTTTTGGAAGGATCCTGAAGACTCATGATCTTTGCTCCCACTTTTCCGATATAAGCTTCCGGAATGGTAAACACATTCCCATAAATATTATTAAATCTTTCTGCAAGATTTCTGGTGAGCTCCAGATGCTGCATCTGGTCAATTCCAACAGGAACCACATCCGCCTGATACAGAAGGATATCTGCCGCCATGAGAACAGGATAGGTGAACAGACCTGCATTGATGTTGTCCGCGTGTTTGGCCGCTTTATCCTTGAACTGTGTCATACGGTTCAGTTCACCCATATAGGTAAAGCAGTTCAGAATCCATGCAAGTTCCGCATGACCGGATACGTGGGACTGATAATAAATACAGTTCTTCTTTGGATCCAGACCTGCCGCAATGTAAAGGGTGAGCAGATTTCTGGCTCTTTTTCTCAGTTCCGCCGGATCCTGCCGTACTGTAATGGAATGCATATCCACCACACTGTAAAAACATTCATATTCATCACTTAAAGTCAGCCAGTTTTTCAGAGCACCAAGATAGTTGCCAAGTGTCAGATTTCCTGTTGCCTGCATACCGCTGAATAATACTTTTTTTCCGTCAATCATCTTTTCATCCTCCGACCATGTTGTTATATTTCAAATCAGTATATCTGCTGAGAAACAGTTTAGCATTCTGTGAAAAGAAAGTCAATTACTTGCGTCCTCTCCTTTCCTCTGTTACAATATTGCCTGTGAACAATATTACAAAATTACGAAAAAGGAGTTTCACCATGAAAAAAATTACAAGTTTTACAATAAACCATCTGAAACTGCGGCCCGGTGTCTATGTTTCACGAAAAGATCCTGTGGGAGATACCATTGTTACCACCTTTGATATCCGCATGACATCCCCCAACGAAGAGCCTGTAATGAATACGGCAGAGCTTCATACCATTGAGCATCTTGCTGCCACTTTTCTCCGCAATCATCCTGTATTTGGCGATAAAATGCTTTACTGGGGTCCTATGGGATGCCGTACCGGAAATTATCTTCTGCTGATCGGAGACTACGATTCTTCCGATATTGTACCGCTTTTGACAGAAACCTTTGAGTTCATCCGTGATTTTGAAGGAGAGGTTCCAGGTGCATCTGCCCGCGACTGCGGCAATTATCTGGACATGAATCTCCCTATGGCAAAATACCTTGCCGGCAGATTTCTGGATCAGGTTCTTTACCATATCACTCCGGACCGTCTTGTTTATCCGGAATAAAGAGAGTTTGTAACTGTTCAGTGCCTTCACAGTTACGAAATTTTATCAACAAAAAACTGAGGCTTTCAGGCCTCAGTTTTTTTGCATGTACAGGCCTCATAAGCCCGTATCATCCGCTCATTTATTCAGTTATTGCACTGCCGCCGCAGGATCTGCCGGTGTCAGATAATCTGCCATCGCGTAGCATACCGTACCATTGTAGGAAAGCTGGATCCAGCCATTATCACTTGTGCCGGTACTTGTCAGAACCGTTCCTGACGGAACAGAACCAAGAAGCTCTGCCTCGGTACTGCAGTCTGCACGGAGATTCAGATCTACCGTTGCTGAATATGCACCGTCTACCTTCGTAATATTTACACCGCTGGCCGTCTGCTCAACTACAGCTACCGGTTCCGGTGTCGGTGTCGGCTCCGGAGTAGCAACCACTTCCGGTGTCGGTGTCGGTTCCGGAGTAGGAGTCGCTTTGATAATGGTAACGGTCAAATCCTCTCCTCCGTCGTCAAAACCGCATCCCTGGACACAGAAAAGAAGTCCAAGCAGCATAATCAGCAGTCCATATTTCTTCATGTTATTTCCTCCTTTGAAACACATTGCTGTAAAATGCAAATTACTGCTCACTCCGTTCTCAGTAACACGCTCCGCGATACACAAAAATTACGCAATATGCATACTTTCGTGCGTTGACTGTCTCGGGATTTCCATGCATAAATGCATGGAAACACCTCGCGGAATACTATCTGTGAACAGCAATAAATGCAAATTCATTTCTGTTCAGTACCTGTTTCGAAATATTTCATGCTGAACAGTTGCATAATATTAATATATACACTATACCTTATGTGACCCATGTTACGCAAGTATTTTTTCAAAGAATTCCTACAGTTTACTATTCCGAAAACCTGTATGGAAGTCCTCTTAAACCTTTTCAAAAAGAACCTTCACCTTTCCGCCGCAGATCATTCCAAGGTTTTCCGGTTCATCCAGGGACAGGCAATAGGACTGCACCTCCGCACCGGAAATTTGCGGCGCATGCCTTAATGCTGTAAACTCCACGTTTCCTCCTCCGATACTTCCAAAAGAAGTCCCGTCCTCTGCCAGAAACATCCTGCTGCCGATTCCTCTTGGAGAAGAACCGCTTTTTTCAATGATCGTCATCATGACACCGTGACGTCCCTCCCGTACTGCGCGGGAAATACTGTCGTCTGTAAAAACGGCCTTCTGCCGGTTCTTCTCCTGAACAATTTCTGCACAGATACTGACTGCAATCTCCTCCGGAAGCTGACCTCCAAGAGGAATACCGATAGGTGCATGAATGCTGCTGATCTGTTTTTCAGAAAAACCCTCTTCCAAAAGCCGCTCCTTTGTAATACGAACCTTATTCCTGCTTCCGATCATTCCAAAATATGCATAAGGACGTCTCAGAATCTGCTGTGCACAGGCATAATCCCCCTTATGTCCGCGGGTAACGACCACATAATACGTATTTTCATAAGCAGGTATCAGCTCACTCAGTTTCTCAAATCCTGCCCGAAGAAGTACATCTGTCTCCGGAAAGCGCTCCTTTGTCAGAAATTCCTCTCTGTCATCCATTACCGTCACATGAAATCCCAGCATGGACCCGATCTTTGCCGTTGGGCAGGACACATGCCCCGCACCCAGGATCACCATTCTCGGATTTTTCTGAAACATCTCTATCAGAATCCCTTCTTTTTCCAGAATTCCCGAAGAATCTGTCTCCAGAATTCCCTCATAAGACCTCCAGTACTCTGTCTCTTTCTCACCGGAAGCAAACAGTTTTCCATCCTGCCAGATACAGCGGCTTCCTGCATGCTCTCCCGCCAGAGCGACTGCCGATTTTACTCTTCCCTGCCGTTCCAGGAGCTCATAAATTTTATCATACATTTTTTTAATCCGAACCTTTTTTTGTCGATATCTGCGTCACCAGAGATGTCCGCTCAATTACAGTTGATTTTTTCCGCGGTAAATATATTTTCCAAGCTTTTCCTTTACAATCTTCCCGTCTTCCACCGCAAGCTGTCCCCGAAGAAATACTTTACTGATGCCCCCATGCAGCACAAAGCCCTCATAAGGGCTATAATCGGTACGATAAGCATGGGTTCCGGCAGAAATCACACTCTCTTTTTCCGGATCAAACACCACGATATCCGCATCGCTTCCGGGGAGGATCACGCCCTTCTCAGGATAAACCCCATAAAGTCTGGCAGCATTTTCGCTTAACAGACGGCACATCTGCTCCAGGGTGATCCTGCCCTCACGGACACCATAAGTATACAGAAGCGTTCCTCTTGTCTCCACACCCGGAAGACCTCCGGGAATTTTTGTAAAATCATCACGTCCCAGGTTTTTCTGCTCCCAGGTAAAGCTGCACTGATCTGTTGCCACCGTCTGGATCAGATCTTCACCCAGCGCCTTCCAGAGACATTCCTGGTCCTCTTTTTTCCGGATCGGCGGAGCACATACATATTTCGCGCCTTCAAAATCAGGTCTGGAATAAACGCTGTCATCCAGCATAAGGTACTGAGGGCATGTCTCCGCGTATACCTTCTGTCCGGCATCCCGGGCAGCCAGAATTTCCTGAAAAGCTTTTTCGCTGGTGAGATGAACCACCATAACAGGCACCTTTGCCTGGTCCGCGATCACAAGGAGACGGTGCACTGCCTCTGCCTCCATTTCCGCAGGCCGTACCAGAGGATGGTTTTCCGGCCCCAGTCGGCCTTCTTTCTTTGCCTCATCAATCAGAGCATCGATCACTCCGGAATTTTCACAGTGCACGCCGGCAAAGCATCCATATTCTCCGAGAGTTTTTATGATTTTGTATAAATCTCTGTCATTGACCATCATAGCCGGGTACGTCATATACAGTTTAAAACTGGTAATTCCCTCACGGATCATCTCCGGAATCTCCCGTTCCGTTTCCGGATTCCATTCCACCACGGACATATGGAAGGAATAGTCACAGGAACACTTTCCGTCTGCTTTTTGATGCCATTTTTCCAGACCTTCCTTCAGGGTGCCGCCTCCTTTATCCTGAGAAGCATAGTCGATGACAAAGGTGGTTCCGCCTAAGATCGCCGCTCTTGTCCCGGATTCAAAATCATCTGCCGTGACGGTTTTGGCCACCTCCAGATCAAAATGGGTATGTCCGTCAATAAACCCCGGAAACAGCAGCTTTCCGCTTACATCCAGAACAACTGCATCATCTGAGGAAAGATTTTTCCCTGTTTCTGCAATCTTTTCTCCGTCGATCAGAACATCCAGCATTTCCGTACCATTGCCGGATACGACCGTTCCATTTTTCAATAAATATTTCACAGGCATCCTCCCTTTTCTTTTTTTTTCATCATATCACCCTTTCTTTCCCCAGACAACCTCCTTTCAATTTTTTTATACAGAGCAAACTTTTTTTTGAAATCATCTTTTTCTTTTATTTTTTCTGTGTTATAGTTTATTTGTAACTGTTCAGTGTCTTCGCAGTTACTCAAAATCATCATATTTCATCTCATAGAAACAGGAGGTAAACTCATGGGACGACTTTCCACCTTAAAGCAAATTGCACATGATCTTGCGCTGCTGTTTGGTCCGGACTGTGAAGTATGTATCCATGATCTGAAAGCTCAGGATCTGGAACATTCCATCGTATATATTGAAAATGGCCATGTTTCCAACCGAAAGATCGGTGACGGCCCCTCTGATGCGGTATTTGACGCCATTCGCAAGCAGGACGGAGAAGACATCAGGGACAGAACCGGCTATTTAATGAAAACGTCTGACGGCAAAATTCTCAAATGCAGCACATCCTATATTCATGATGATGACGGTTCTCTTCATTATGTTTTTGCCATCAATTATGACATTACGAAGCTGACCATGATTGACAGTGCCCTTCACAATCTGGTATCTCCTGTCAATCAGGCAGAAAAACCAAAGGAAATCAAACGAAATGTAAACGAGCTGCTGAATCAGCTCATTGAAGAATCTGTAAAGCTGGTTGGAAAACCGGTGGCGCTTATGACAAAGGATGACAAAGTGGCAGCCATTCAGTTTCTCAATGATTCCGGCGCATTTCTGATCACCAAATCCGGAGACAAGGTCGCCAACTATTTTGGTATTTCCAAATATACCCTGTACAGCTACATCTATGTAAACAAGTAATCAAAAAAAAACGGCAGAAGGATCTTC
>CAMBYR010000108.1 GCA_945872375.1 uncultured Blautia sp.
ATTTATCCATAACCGGAAGCTTATCGTAATTTAAAGTATATTTAGTCGCATCAAAATTGTCAATGTTCGCATACAGTACGAAGAATGCGTAGGTGTTCCACAGAGTGCTCATGAACTTTCTCTGTCCCTCTACAACTGCCTTGCCATGGAAACGGTTCGGGAGCCACGGAGCACTGTTGATGTAGAAATACCAGCGGATTGCATCTGCGCCGTATTTGTTCAGCGCGTCAAACGGATCCACCGCATTTCCCTTGGACTTACTCATCTTCTGTCCGTTCTCATCCTGTACATGTCCCAGAACGATTACATTCTTATACGGAGCCTTATTGAAAAGCAGTGTGGACTCAGCAAGAAGGGAGTAGAACCATCCTCTTGTCTGGTCAACAGCCTCGGAGATGAAGTCTGCCGGGAACTGCTGCTCGAACAGATCTTTATTCTCAAATGGATAATGATGCTGTGCAAAAGGCATTGCTCCGGAATCGAACCAGCAGTCGATTACCTCCGGTACACGGTGCATGGTCTTGCCGCAATCCGGACACTTCATGGTGATATCATCAATGTATGGACGGTGAAGCTCGATGGTCTTCGCACGCTCGTCACCACTCTTCTCATAGAGATCCTGGCGGCTTCCTACGGATTCCATATGTCCGCACTCACACTGCCAGATATTCAGTGGTGTTCCCCAGTAACGGTTTCTGGAAATACCCCAGTCCTGAACGTTCTCAAGCCAGTCACCGAAACGTCCCTTACCGATGCTCTCCGGAATCCAGTTGATAGTATTGTTGTTACGGATCAGATCATCCTTTACTGCAGTCATCTTGATGAACCAGGACTCACGTGCATAGTAGATAAGCGGTGTGTCACATCTCCAGCAGTGTGGATAATCATGCTCGAATTTCGGTGCGTCAAAAAGCTTGCCCTCTTTGTCAAGGTCTGTGAGGACCATCGGGTCCGCTTTCTTTACGAATACACCTGCGTATGGTGTCTCTTTGGTCATGTTGCCCTGTCCGTCTACGAACTGTACGAACGGAAGGTCATACTCACGTCCGACACGGCTGTCATCCTCACCAAATGCAGGTGCGATATGAACGATACCGGTACCATCACTCATGGTAACGTAGTTGTCACAGGTTACAAAATGAGCTTTTTTGCGCTGTTTTGCTGCTGCCTCTCCTGCACATGCAAAAAGCGGCTCATATTCTCTGCGCTCAAGGTCTGTTCCTTTATATTTCTCAAGGATCTCATATGCAGGCTCATCATCCTTTGCAAGCTTGCCGAGAACCTTGTCCAGAAGTGCTTCTGCCATGTAGTAGGTATAGCCGTCTGCTGCTTTTACCTTGCAGTAGATCTCATCCGGGTTTACACAAAGTGCAACGTTGGACGGAAGTGTCCACGGTGTTGTTGTCCATGCCAGGAAGTATGCGTCCTCATCAACAACCTTGAAACGCACGATCGCAGAGCGCTCTTTAACAGTCTTGTAGCCCTGAGAAACCTCCTGTGCGGAAAGCGGAGTTCCGCAGCGTGGGCAGTAAGGAACGATCTTAAAGCCTTTGTAAAGGAGACCTTTTTCCCAGATCTCTTTCAGCGCCCACCACTCGGACTCGATGAAATTGTTGTCGTATGTTACATACGGATGCTCCATGTCAGCCCAGAAACCAACGGTAGATGAGAAATCCTCCCACATTCCCTTGTATTTCCATACGCTCTCCTTACACTGCTGAATGAACGGCTCCATTCCGTACTCCTCGATCTGCTCCTTGCCGTCAAGGCCAAGCTTCTTCTCAACCTCGAGCTCAACCGGAAGTCCGTGAGTATCCCATCCTGCTTTTCTCGGAACCATGTACCCCTTCATTGTACGGTATCTCGGGATCATATCCTTGATAACTCGTGTCAGAACGTGTCCGATATGTGGCTTACCATTTGCGGTAGGCGGTCCGTCATAGAATGTGTATGTCTCGCCCTCTTTACGGCTGTCCATACTCTTTTCGAAAATCTTGTTGTCTTTCCAGAATTTCTCGACTTCTTTTTCACGGTCAACAAAATTCAGATTCGTGTCAACTTTACGATACACAATATTTACCTCCTGTGTCTGATTACTGGCTGCTGCCTCATCTGTAAGGCCACAGCGGATTGTTTCTTCACAGATACCTGTTCGTGCCAATGCTTCGGGCACTTATAAAAAAAGACCCCATCCTGTAAAAGGACGAAGTCTGATTCGCTGTACCACCTGTTACATTATACGGGCCTGTGTCCGGATCCCTGCGTCTTCTGCTGTGTTCTTATGCTCTGTGTTATGGCGCGGGCTGTTGTTCCATGTCTGTTCATGGCGGACAATTCTTTGTATCTGCCGATATATGTTCCCTGTAACGGAGGAAATCCGTCAGTTCTTACTTAATGATCATCTGTATATCAGATATTCTTCCGGCTGCTGCCGGACAACTTCGGAACTGAAGCTCAGGAGTGATATTCCGCCATATTTACTCGTCCCGGGCTCCCACCATCCCCGGTTCGCTGCAAGCTTTCCATATGGCCTACTGTCTCCATCACAGCTTTTTCTATATACGCTGTCTATTATAGGTTGGGGAAAATCCATATGTCAAGTGTTTTCATGGATTTTTTCTTATTATATGTATGTTCACTTCTTCTTAATGGAATTTTCACAGACTGCAAGTGGTTTTTCCGGGAGGAAAGTGGTATACTACTACAGAATCTTGAGGGCAAAAATACAGCGTTTCATTAATACAATGCTATAATTAATGAAATACTGCACCTCATCACAAAACGGGCAAGATTTTTTCGGTTACTGATTCTCAAATGAATAATAACCTTCTCGCCCGGATTTATCACTGAAAGGTATCTTGTTATGAAAAATATGAAAAAACGATCCTTGCGCCGGATCTTTGCAGGCATTCTCGGCATAGGGATCCTGCTCACAGGCGCAGCTCCCTGCGCGGCGGCTGCCTATGGATACGATGAATATGGTGATCCTATCGTCACTGCCACACCGGTTCCTGATGGTCAGGCCGCAGCAGTCACGCCTGCTCACTCCAGCTATTATTCACAGGCTGCCGACACCGATTCCATTGACGGGTGGCCCAAAGGTCCCGGCATCGAAGCACAGGCTGCAGTCCTTATGGACGTAAATACAGAAGCCGTTCTTTATTCCAAAAATGCGGACACACAGCTCTACCCTGCCAGCATCACGAAGATCCTGACTACACTGCTTGCCTGTGAAAATCTGAATGCTAAGACAAACATTACCGTATCTGAAAAAGCTTCCACCAGTGTAACTGCCGGAGATTCCAGTATTTATGCTGCTCCCGGTGAAAAATTCACCAGGGATCAGGCCCTGATGGCTGTCATGCTCCAGTCCGCTAATGAAATGTCTGTCGCCGTTGCGGAAGAAGTTTCCGGCTCTGTAAAGAAATTCACAGAACTCATGAACTGGCGCGCCAAGCTTTTTGGCTGCAAGAACACACACTTTAACAATCCCAACGGTCTTCCGGATGAGAATCATTACACCACAGCCTCCGACATGGCAAAGATCGCCAAATCCGCCTGGCTGAACCCTCTTTTCCGGCGATACTGTACCAAACGTTATTACGAGATCCCGCCTACCAATAAATTTGCGGAAGCCCGCCAGCTGCTCAATCATCACAAGATGATGAAAAACGGCGAATATTATTATGAAGGCGTCCGTGGCGGAAAAACAGGCTACACGGATGCATCCGGCAACACACTTGTCACCTACTGCAAACGAGGAAATATAACGCTGGTAGCCGTGATCCTGAATTCTACTTCCGCGGCAAATGCTTACAGCGATACCTCTTCTCTTTTTAATTATGGTTTTGAAAATTTTGAAAAGGTGGATATGAAGGTGTCCATGGAGCCAGTCCCGTTTAAGGTACTCCCTTGTGACAAATATATCCTTAAGAATAACGGAAACACCTATCCGTTTTATTATCAGACAAAGGTTTATGTGACCCTTCCAAAAGGTATCAAAAAATCACAGCTTAACAAACGCCAGGCCGTTCTTCAGAATGCTGTCGGCCCACTGCGTCTGAAAAGCAAATATTATTATAAGAAACAAATGGTCGGATGGGGAATGCAATACGAACGAAACATCGTATCAGATCTTCTCCTGGCTTCGTAACATTTTCCTGCGGCGGAGAGATTCGTGCTTTTCACGGATCTCATCCGCCGCTTCTGTATCTTCTGCTCTCAGGGTCTTCACCCCGAAATATTTTCCCTCATCGGTTTTTCGGATCCGGATCTTTCCGGCAACAGGTCCATGCTCATGGCAAAGGGCAAGGCTGTAATATACCTTGGAATTGTTGGTACTGAACCAGCGGATCTTCCTCTTGGCAGGGCATCTGCAAATGGGACACATGGTACTTACCATGGTACGGTCCTTCATCAGACGCTCCTTTGATACAAATTCCCTGGACACAAACTTGTCATGGTCTGTATAGGAAATATAGATCTCGCTGTCTCTGGATTTTGGATTCTGATATACATCCAGGGACGGATGGCGGATAATGCAGGCTTCATCGATCTCCAGGAGTATCCTGGCAGTATAGCTGGCGTCTGCCAGTGCCCGGTGAAAATCCCGGTTTTTGGGAAGCTGCAGGTAGTCTGTAGCATATTCCAGGGAACGCCTGGATATTCCATCCTCGAATTTTATGCTGAAAAGTTTCTGCACATCGTAGTAATGCACCGGCCCTGGCATCAGCTTCAGAAGATTATAGTATTTCATATTGCGCTGAAGTTCCATCACATCCTGGTCTCCCCAGGTAAAAAAGCGATACTCCTCCCCGCACCATTCCAGAAATCTGCGGATTGCCCTTGGAAAAGGAATGCCTTTTTCCAGTTCATGATAATCCACGTGGATCACTTCGTGGATACTGTCGTGGATCCAGTGGTACACTTTGGGCTTGATCAGGCACTGAAAGGTATCAACGATCTCTCTTTTTTCATTTAATTTTACTGCCCCGATCTCTATGATCTCAAACGGGAGCCGACTGTCCGGATGTCTTCTTCCATCCGGATTCTGGTTCCATTCCAGGTCAAATACAATATAGTTCATGGGTTTTCTGTCCTCTTATCTGACTGCTCAGCTGCTTCATAAATGCAGCTGTTTCCGGATCGGTATCCGGCTATTTCATATTTTTGCATTCGGACACAGAATAAATCGCTTCAAACAGCTCCTGCTGGAAGCTTTCTGTATCTGCATCTGTCAAAATCATATCTTTCATTTCGTCTTCTTCGTGTAGCCACCAGCGGAAATCGCATAATGTGGCACCCCGTCCGGCACCGTCTGAACAATCCACATCCAGGAATACTTTTTCTGTTTTAAAGAACTCCGGATGGATGAGATACATAAACGGTACAGCAGCATGGATACTTGCCACGCAGCGATATTTGGAAAAATTTTCAAGTACGTAGCCAGCCATATCTCCACAGGCTCTGGCTGCCGGATCACCGGACTGGCACAGCTTCATGATCTGGTTTCTGGTGAGATTACATTTCAGGGTAGCATCCAGTCCACACATGATCAGTGGGATTCCGGAAGCGAATACGATCTTTGCCGCCTCCGGATCTGCGTAGATGTTGAATTCCGCTGCCGGTGTGATGTTTCCGCCTTTTGCTGCGCCGCCTGTAAAAACAATTTTTCTGATCTTATTCTTTATTTCAGGAAAAACCTTCAACAGAAGTGCAAGATTAGTCATTGGTGCAGTTTCGATCATTACTACCTGCTCACCCTCCGGAATGGCATTCAGAATGTCACGTATAAAAAGCACTGCATTATCAGAAGCAGCCTCTGATTTTGCTTCCGGCAGTACGCAATGGCCAAGCCCTGTCTCTCCGTGGAATTCTTCCGCATAAATTGCCGCTTTCACAAGAGGACGGTCCTGGCCTCCTGCCACCGGAATCTTCAGTCCGTAAAATTCCACCAGCTCCAGTGCATTTTTGGTCACTCTTTCTATCCTGGTACTTCCTGCAGATGTCGTCACTGCAAGCAGCTCCAGTTCATCCTGATGTGCTGCCGCATATGCCAGTGCGATCCCGTCATCGATTCCGGGATCACAGTCCATGATAACCTTGATCTTATCTCCCATATATTCACCTCTGTAAAAACTCTTTCCCCAATTTTATAGTATTGCCGAATTTCCGCTGTTTACCTGTTCCAAGTATAACAGAGTGAGGATGTAGTGTAAAGTTAATCAGAATTCGTTACTGTTCACTCCGTTCTCAGCAACACGCTTCGCGATGCACAGAATTTATGCTGATCGCATAAATTCGCGCGGTATGTCTCGGGTTTTCTGTGACCTTCGCTCACACAAAACACCTCGCGGAATATTACCAGTAAACAGTAATCAGAATTCACCTCTGTACTTCAGGCTGAAACGTAAAGAACCCCTCTGCCGGACATTGGCAGAGGGGTGGAAAAAAGGGGGTTATATTCATTTATATAAACAAATGCAATGTGCAATTTGGAGTTTTAATATCTGCAATATCCGTTTGGGCTGTTCCGGATATTGTTATTATGCTATATCCCATCACCCGGAGCTTGCAATCCAGTACCGGGGCTTCACAATAAATGCTGATTAATCAATAGAAACAAATTTCTTCTCTTCTGCTTCTTTCTTGGTCTCTTCCTTCGGGAAGGTTACATGAAGGATTCCGTTCTCATATTTCGCATGGATATCTTCATGCTTAATGCTCGAGCCTACATAAAAGCTTCTGTTGCAGGTTCCTGTATAACGTTCTCTGCGAACATATTTACCTTTATCATCCTTCTCGTCCTTCTTCTCTTCTCTGGTTGCCTGAATGTTCAGATAACCATTCTTCAGCTGGATCTTCACATCCTCTTTCTTAAATCCCGGAAGATCGATCTCCAGTTCATAATTGCCATCTACATCACGGATATCTGTCTTCATCATATCCTTCACCTGAGGATAAGCATTGGCAGCTGCCTGACGGCCTGTCGGATATCCCATAAAATCATCAAATAAATCTTCTCCGAAAATACTTGGCATTAACATAACTCATTCCTCCTGATCTATATTCGCTGCGTGCTGCGCAGGCGTTTTTAATTTACTGTTTCTGAAAACATCTGCAAATTCTGTAAGAACTTTCTCCGGAAGATTTCTTTTTTCTCTCTTCCTTTGTTCTGTATGTACTATAACACGCATTATTA
>CAMBYR010000109.1 GCA_945872375.1 uncultured Blautia sp.
GAATGGCCTTGTCCGTTACAGAAGAGATCCATAGCCGTTTGATCGGCTTTTGGCAGCCGGCTTTTTCAAGAATCCATCTGGCTACCAGCTCGCCCTCTCTTCCTGCATCCGTACCAATAATGATTTGTCCTACATCCTTTCGGAAAAGCTGTGTTTTTACAGCCTGATACTGTTTGGAGGTCTGACGGATCACCACCAGTTTCATTTGTTCCGGCATCATGGGAAGTGTTTCCATATCCCATTTCATATATTTTTTATCATATTCCTCCGGGTCAGCCAGAGTAACCAGATGTCCGAGAGCCCATGTCACCACATACTCTTTTCCCTCCAGACATCCGTTCCCCTTCTGCGTACACCCCAGAACCCTGGCAATGTCTCTTGCCACCGAAGGCTTTTCTGCAATTACCAATGATTTCATATTTTATTCCTTTCTGCCCGTGTCCGAAGTCCCTCAGTCTGTTATTTTGCAGGGAGCTGTTCAGACACTTACAGATTATTTTAACATATCTAACAGATTTCTGTCACGCAATTTCCCAAAATTCCAAAGAAATTATCCTCTTCTGTTTTGGTAAATATATTTTTGTGCACAATGACGGATAAAACCTTTTTGAGGCCGCGGAATTCTCTGCCTTACTCAAAAAAGAATTCTTTTCATGTGATTTTTCCTGTGCTATAATGACGGCATGCGAAAAAATATCCTATAGACATTAAGGAAGGTGTTATTTTTGTCAGAATTTTTCAAAAAATATAAGCATGGTCTCGTCATTTCCGTGTACAGCTGTATTTATCTTCTGTTCTTTTTTTATCTGGAACGGATGCCGGTTCACGGATACCATGTAGTACATACCGTGTTTGATGACCTGATTCCTTTTCATGAAATTTTCATTGTTCCATATCTTTTATGGTTTCCGTACATGATAGGAACTGTTTTGTATTTTATTTTTGTGAATAAAAATAAACGGGAGTATTACCAGCTGATCTGCAATATGATGATGGGCATGACGATCTTCCTGATCGTATCCTATGTTTACCCCAATGTCCTTCATCTTCGTCCCACAGAATTTCCTCGGGAAAACATATTTACGGATATGGTCAGATGGCTGTACCGGACAGATACTTCCACAAACGTCCTGCCCAGTATCCATGTATTCAACTCCCTGGCCATTCACATGGCTCTGACTTCCTGTGGGGAATTAAAGAAACACAAATGGGTTCGCCGCAGTTCCCTGTACCTGACCGTTCTGATCATTATGTCTACCATGTTCCTGAAACAGCATTCTGTGATCGATGTGTGTATGGGCGCGACACTGGCATTGTTTGGATACCTTGTTTTTTATCCGCAGAGAGCCTTCGAAGCTTCCGAGGAAACTGTCATGCGTTCTTACCGCAAATCAGGAAGACGGCATTATAAAATGTAATTATCACAACAAATTGAACTGCTTTTCAAGAAACACAAAAGGATTTCCGCAATACACGGAAATCCTTTTTTCTCAGGGCATCAGCCCTTTTTGTTCTTAGTTGAATCCATAAAACTTCTGACAGATCTTATATCCTGTTACAAACATTTTTCTGCCTCCCCGTCCCGGAAGGTTGGATGCCTGACCAAGGATGCTGAAATACCGGAGCTGACGGAACAGCCACCGATCCTGCTCCTTAATATAGGTCAAAAGTTCTTTTTTCTTTTCCAGTGCTTCTTCTGTTCCGGAGCGAATCAGCATGATGGAAGAAATCGTCGTAATAATATCCAGATAACTGAGCATATAAGCACGAAGGCGTTTGTTTGTAAATTTACACTTATGGAATACATCTACCATCAGTTTATTTACACGAAGCTGCTGGTCGATTCTCCGGATCATAACCGTTTCATTGACAGACTGGTCATCACGTCCGATGAAATAACGGTAAAAATTCACATCCAGATAATACATATTCTCCACATAGGGAAGCGGCTCAAATGCAAAAAGATTATCTACGTAAAACGTATGCTTCGGAAGTTCAAGCCCGCAGTCCTTAAGAAGCCTGGTCCTGTAGATCATGGAATGCATCAGAAGGTATTTTCCTTTTGGCATATGCTTCACCGCATCCCAGCCAAAAATCTGGTCCTTCGGAAGGCAGTGGCGGTACTGCATGACCTTCTTTCTTTCAGCTCCCTGTTTTTCATATACAAAATTGCTGATCAGAAGATCCACCGTCTTTGGTCCTCTTGTAAGATCTTCCAATGTCTGAAGAATTTTTTCATAGGATTCCCGATGTACCCAGTCATCACTGTCCACAACTTTAAAGTAAAGACCGCTGGCATTGCGCAGCCCGGCGTTTACCGCCTCACCGTGTCCGCCGTTTTCCTGATGAATGGCTTTTACGATCGTGGGATATTTTTCCGCATAATCATCGGCGATCTCCGCCGTTCTATCTGAAGAGCCGTCATCCACGATAAGAATTTCCACATCTTCTCCGCCTGCAAGCAGGGAGTTGATGCATTTTTCCATATATGCCTCTGAATTATAGCATGGTATAGCAACACTTAACAGCTTCATACTGTTTCCTCCTTCATATATCTCATGTATGCCCCAAACGCAGATGGTATGGCATACTGTTTCTCCGATTCTTTCCGATCCGCAAAAATCAGCTTTTTCCCACGGTATTGCTCCAGGGAAGAAACACGGATCCGATAGGCCCGCATTCTCCATTCAATATGGGAAAAAATATGCTTTGCAGGTTCCAGCTCCAGAATGTGAAGCGGCTCCAGATTCAGCTCTCTCACGTAATGCAGAGCCTCCTCCTGTTCCAGATAGCCCAGAACATTCGGAAATTCATACAGGCCTGCCAGAAGGCCCTTTGACGGCCGCCTGCAAAGAGCTGTACGATCTCCATCCTGTATGAGAAAGACCGTCCTTTCCTCAATCTTCCTCTCCTTTTTTCCTGTTTTTACAGGAAGCTCCTGTACCGTGTCATGAAGATGTGCCAGGCAAAGATCCTTAAGCGGGCAGCATTCACAGCGGGCCGGCCCGTTTGGGACACAGACGACCGCTCCCAGCTCCATTAATGCCTGGTTAAAATCTCCTGGACAATCCCCGGGAATCACCTTTGCCAGAGCATCCTCCATGTTCTTCCGGACAGACTGCTTCATAATGTCTTCCCTGCTTTCCGTAATTCTGGAAATCACACGAAGGACATTTCCATCCACCGCAGGAACGGCAATTCCATAAGCAATGGAAGCGATCGCTCCTGCGGTATAGCTTCCGATTCCCTTTAATTTAAGAAGTTCTTCGTACGAAGCCGGAAGCTTTCCCTCATATTTTTCTGTGACGGTCACGGCCGCCTGCTGCATATTTCTTACACGATTATAATATCCAAGCCCTTCCCAGAGCTTCATCAGCTTTTCCTCCGGACAGGCTGCCAGCGCCTTCACATCCGGAAGCTCTCCGATAAATCTGGAAAAATACGGCTTTACAGCCTCGACTCTTGTCTGCTGAAGCATGATTTCCGAAACCCACGTATAGTAGGCGTTATGCCTGTCCCTCCATGGAAGGGTTCTCTTATTCTTCCGGTACCACTGTAAAAGCGGCTCTGTTATTTCATTCAGCATAGGTTTCCTCCAGATCAATGGAAACAGGAGTTTCTATCTCCATGGAGTTTTCTGTTACACGGCAGTCATAAGCCAGGATCCTGACTCCCTGAGCTGCAGCCTCCCTCAGGGTCTCTCCAAATTTCCTGTGCGTATCCCAATTCGGCTGAAACAGCCGGATCCCTTTCATCTGGATCACAAACAGCAGATAGGCTTCGTATCCTTCTTTTCTGCACTGCATCAATTCCTGCACATGCTTCACGCCACGTTCTGTAGGTGCATCCGGAAAACGGGCAATGCCGTTCTCCTCCAGTGTAACCCCTTTTACTTCCATAAAGGCCTTTCGAACCGGTGATTCCGCATACAGGTCGAAACGGGAATTTCCATAGGTGCGTTCTTTATAAACAGACACTTTTTCCGGAAAAAATCCCCCCTGTGCCAGCCATTCTGCCGCTGCATGATTGGGAGCCTGCGAATCCATGTTGACCCAGCGGCCTTCCTTGCAGACAGTGATCAGATCGAATTTTGTTTTTCGGGCAGGATTTCCGCTTTCTTCCAGAATGACTTCCGTACCCGGTATCAGCAGTTCCCGGCATCTGCCTGTATTTTTTACATGAACTGTCTCCACATGATCGTCCATCTGCACTCTGGCAATAAACCGATTGGATCTTTCCAGAAAAATTCCTTTCCTCGTTTTTTCGTAGTTCATCTTTTACCTCTCTGTACTCTATCTATCTTATCACGAAACTGCGAAAAAATACAGTTGCTTTTTTGTCTTTTCTCGGATATATTAAAAACGAAATGATTACAGAAAGGACGGCAGCAAAATGCTGCCGAAACATATTATGGACAGTATAATTTTTGATGTAGACGGTACTCTTTGGGATTCCACCTCTGTGGTTGCTGAAAGCTGGAATGAATATCTCCGGGAAAAGGAAGGGATGGACATCACCATTACAGCCAAACGCCTGATGTCACTTTTCGGACAGCTTCTGAATGATATTGCAAAAGCACTGTTTCCCGAGCTCCCGGAAGAAGAACAGGTTCGTATTATCAATGGCTGCTGCCAGGCAGAGCATGAAGCTCTGGCCATTCGCGGTGCTGAGCTTTATCCTCATCTGGAGGAGACATTAAAGGCACTTTCCGACAGATATCCTCTTTTCATAGTCAGCAACTGTGAAGCGGGATATATTGAAATATTTCTGGAATATACAGGATTTGGCCATTATTTTGCCGGTCACCTCTGCCCGGGCGATACCGGCATGGCAAAAGCAGAAAATATCTCTTTGATTTCAGAAAAATATCATCTTCAGTCTCCTGTTTATGTGGGCGATACCATGGGAGATTATCAGGCATGCCGAAAGGCCGGTGTTCCCTTTATCTTTGCTTCCTATGGATTCGGGGATGTCCCCGCCCCTGACGCAGTCATCAAAAGTCCTCTGGATCTGGTTTCTCTTTGTCTTTCGGACCCGTCTGTTCTGTAAGTATTCTCGTTACTCTGGAGCTATTGAATACTGAATAATGTTTCTGCAAAAAAGAAATGCTGAATGTCACTCAGCTTCATGACATTCAGCAGCATTCTTTTTTATTTTCTGCATTTTTTCTTATAAAACAGAATCAATCCGACAAAAACGATCACCAAGAAGATCACATATCCGATCTTTGCAGCCACCCCTGTAGTATACGTATCGACTCCTGTCGCAATTCCAATCGCGATCAAAGCAATACCGGAACCTTTTTCCATCTTTTTTTCGTCGTAAATCTTACTTCGCTCTTTGGCATTTCCACCGCGCATAAAAATCGCACCGTTTCCCGTCAGCAGAAGAATACCTATAATAATTGAAGCACCGGCAAGAAAAAAATTAAATGTATCACTGAACATAGTTATCTTCCCAAACCTTTCACATTAGTAAAAACAGATGATCGGAACACCATACTGGATGATATTATAAAGCTCTGCAGCCTTGTAGGGCGGAAGGTTGATGCATCCGTGAGATCCGCCATACAGATATCTGTCCCCGCCAAAATAGGGCTGCCAGTCTGCATCATGGAATCCGATTCCTCCATTAAACGGCATCCAGTACTGTACAGGCTGCTCATACTCATAAGTACCATCTTCTTTTTTGGAGCCTCTTAAGACATCCGGACTCTTTTTGTAATAGAGGGTAAAAATACCCGGAGGCGTCTGTCTGTCACTGTAGCTCATATTTCCGGAAACAATATCGGACTCAAAAATCACAGAACCATTCTGATAATAGTACATATGCTGATCGGAAAGATCTACTTCTATATAAGTATTTCCAAGATCATTGATGCCTCGAGAATTAGCTGTCGAAGAATAAACCGGATCTCTGCTGATCTGTGTTCCGGACTGGATTTCCTGCGTAAGCTGTGCAGCTTCCTTTTCCTGATCAATCTTCCATCCGTAATTATATCCGTGTACGTAAACAGTTCTGCCGCTGGTCGTATAGAATTCTCTGTCTGTACCCACCGTATCGTATTGTGCAGCCAGCTGCGCCACAAAATCCTTTACATGCTGCTGGAAAGAAGCATCATCCTGCACATACTGGCCTTTTTCATCAAACTGCAGCCAGTCTTTGATCGTGGAACCGTCCAGTGTCACTGCCGCATCACCAAACAGATAGGTGATACTTGCTTTTGTAAAATTATTGCATGCATTCAGGGTTGCCTGAAGACCGGGATCCGTGCTGGTCACCGATGCAGGTACATATGCATCGCTGTTTTCCGTAAAGTCTACAGCCGCCTGTTTTCCTGATATCGCAGAATCCACGATCTGATAAGCCTGCTTTACATTCAGCTCACTTCCCTGGGTTTCCGGCACAATTTCAAACTGAATTCCGGAAAAAGTAACATATGCATTTTCCGGTGCAATCTGATTTTCCGGCTGCGCGCAGTTGAGCTGAAGGATCTGATCCTGAAGAAGCTCTTTGTTGTATGTTACATTTTCCGTAATCGTATAGCTGCGCTCTTCCACAAATCCAAGAATCCATTCATATGGCTTCTGCTGCTGCTGAAGTTTCAGCACCTCACCGCCGGATACATACTGATAATCAATTTTGCTTCCCTCAATCACCTGTGGTTCCAGATTTCTGGATGCAACCTGAATGGAATAGGAATTCACATTCTGGGCTATCAACTGTTCAACTTCAAAAGGTGTCTTTCCGGAACAGTCGATGCCATTGATGGTAGTGCCTTCAAAGAATTTATCCATATAGTAGTAGGATGCTCCTGCATAAGCACATCCGGCCGCTGCGACGATCATCAGCGCTGCAACACCCGTTATTTTCAGTCCCTTGAATCTTCCCTTTTTTCCGGGAATTTCCGGTATCTGCATTTCATCATCATCGATCGGCACATACATGACAGGACGGGGCCTTGCAGATTTGCTTTTCTGGGAAGCTGTATCATCCGGTTCCCGCGAAGCAGGTGCGGGCTGAGGCTCTTCCTCATCTTCTTCTGCGTCATTCTCTTCCGGAGTTTCCTCCTCATACTCCCCGTCGTCATACTCTTCCGGAGCTTCTTCGTCGTACTCCTCTTCGTACTCCTCATCGTCGTACTCTTCCAAAGCTTCTTCCTCGTACTCCTCATCATCGTACTCTTC
>CAMBYR010000110.1 GCA_945872375.1 uncultured Blautia sp.
ACTGATATTACAGGAGGAAACCTCGATACACAGGTTCATGTAAATTCTTCTCCGGAGTTTGTAAAACTCAGTTCTCATATTAATCAAATGGTAGGAAGCCTTCTGGGGGGAACAGAAAAGCTTACCAGAATTTTCCGCAGCGCGGATATTCAGATTGGAGTATATGAATATAACCAGAGTATGAAACGTGTGCTCGCTACAGAAAAAGTCGGTACGCTTCTGATGCTTTCTCCTCAGGAGACAGCGGAGCTTCTGGCTGACAGAAGAAAATTTGCAGAAAAGATTCGGGAGATCTGTGTCAATGAAGTGAAGTGTTATAAGGAAACTTATCAGCCGCTTCCGGGAACAGAGTATTATCTCAGAATTCAGCAGTTTTCCCAGAATCACGATTGTATGGGAATCATTACGGATGTGACAGAGGAGCTTCTGGAAAGACGGCAGCTGGAACATGAGAGAGATTACGACCTTCTTACGGAGCTGCTCAACAGACGTGGATTTTATCACCAGATGGATCTGCTGTCTGAAAACAGAGAAGAACTGGGAGAGGCTGTAATGCTGATGATGGATCTGGATCATCTGAAATACATTAATGATAATTTCGGACATATAAACGGAGATCTGGCGATTCAGGCTGCAGCAGAGCTTTTGAAGCAGTGTGAGGCAGAGAATAAGATCATAGCCCGTTTAAGCGGCGATGAGTTTATCCTGTTTATTTACGGATGTACCCGTCGGGAGGCGGAAAATCATTTACAGAGGCTCCATGACCGCATGATGGAGAAATATATTTGTGTGTACGGGAAAACGAAGGTGGAGATTCGTTTGTCGGGCGGGTATCTGTTTTGTTCCGGGCCGGAGCTTAATTGCAGCCAGATGATGAAACAGGCGGATGCGGCCATGTATCAGTCAAAACGGGAAAGAAAGGCCCGCTTTGTGGAATATCAGTCCGACTGACAGGAAGGAGCAGGAAAGATGGAGATTGTCGAGAGCGTTTTATTTGGGAGCCTGGAAGGATATCTGGTACTGATCAATCTGGCTGCCTTTGCGGCATTTGGACTGGATAAGAGGCGGGCTGTCAGACAGCAGTGGAGAATCCCGGAAAAAACACTTCTGCTTCTTGCGGCAGCAGGCGGGAGCGTCGGGGCTTTTGCAGGAATGCGCCTGTTTCACCATAAAACCAGGAAAGTTCTTTTTCAGGTGGGTGTGCCATTTCTGCTGATCATTCATGCAGCACTGATGTGCTGGATGAAATCTCACGGCGTGTTTTAAAAAGATGAAATATGAAAAAGTAATGCGGCAGTAATGGCTGCATTACTTTTTCTTTTGGAAGTATTTGTATCTTTACAGGAGACGTGATCTGCGTTATAATTCTATTACAACAAACACATGTTCGAAAAGAGGAGGAACCGGATTGGAAGACAGAACATATTTATGTATTGATCTGAAGTCATTTTATGCTTCTGTGGAATGTGTAGAGAGAGGTCTTGATCCCATGACGGCCAATCTTGTGGTGGCAGATCCTTCGCGTACCAGTAAAACAATTTGTCTGGCGGTTTCTCCTGCGCTGAAGGCATATGGGATTTCCGGCAGGGCCCGTCTGTTTGAGGTGATTCAGAAAGTGAAAAGCATTAATGCGGAGCGCCTCAGAAAAGCCCCGGGCCGCAGATTTACAGGGACCTCCTGTAATGCTCTGGAGCTGGATGCCGATCCTGGCCTGGAATTGTCCTATATCGCAGCTCCTCCCAGAATGGCACATTATATGAAGGAGAGTACCAGGATCTACAGCATCTATCTGAAGTATATTGCTCCGGAGGATATTCATGTATATTCCATCGATGAAGTGTTTATCGATCTGACGGCATATCTCTCTTCTTCGGGGCTTACTCCGCGGGAGTTCGCCGGCAAAATGATAGAGGATATTTTTGATACGACCGGTATCACTGCCACAGCCGGTATCGGAACCAATCTGTATCTGGCCAAGATTGCCATGGACATTGTGGCCAAGCAGATTCCTCCGGAAGAAAAGGGAATGCGTATTGCAGAACTGGATGAAATCAGTTATCGCCGTCAGCTATGGGGGCATCGTCCCATTACAGATTTCTGGAGAGTAGGAAAAGGCTACGCATCAAAGCTGGAGCAGCATGGAATGTTTACCATGGGAGATATTGCCCGCTGTTCCATTGGAAGTCCCAAGGAGTATCATAACGAAGATCTTCTGTATCAGATGTTCGGGGTGAACGCAGAGCTTTTGATTGATCATGCCTGGGGATATGAGCCGTGTACGATAGCGGATATTAAGGCATACAGACCGGAGAACAGCAGCATTGGCTCCGGACAGGTGCTTCATTGTCCATACGACTGGGAAAAAGCCAGACTGGTGATTACCGAGATGGCCGACCTTCTTGCGCTGGATCTGGTGGATAAGAGACTTGTAACGGATCAGATCGTCGTGACGGCAGGCTATGATATCGAAAATCTGACAGATCCCGTCCGGAGAAAGGCCTACCATGGCCCGGTAAAGACGGATCATTATGGACGCAGGGTCCCTGTTCATGCCCATGGAACCATAAATCTGGAGAGAGCTACTTCCTCTTCTCAGAAAATCATGACGGCTGTTTTGGAACTGTATGACAGAATTACAGACAAAAATCTCCTGATCAGGCGGCTGAATGTGACGGCAAACCATGTGATTCCGGAAGGAGAGGCAGAAAGGACAGATACGGTTCAGCAGCTGGATCTGTTTACGGATTATGAGGCTTTGGAACGCCAGAGAGAAGAAGAGGAGAAAGAACTGAAAAAAGAAAAGCAGATGCAGCAGGCGGTGCTGACGATTAAAAAGAAATTCGGTAAAAATGCGGTTTTAAGGGGGATGAATCTCCAGGAGGGCGCCACTGCGCGGAATCGCAACAGGCAGATCGGAGGACACAAAGCATAAAATGAACAAAAATGTGCAGTTTTTTAAAGAGGATAAGAAATATGAGGATATGCTTCTGATGCACCATCCGGTATCAGAAAATCATCCCCGGATGCCGCTGGCAGACAGGGCGGCGCAGTTTGCACCATTTGCAGCCCTTACCGGGTACGAAGAGGAAGTGAATGAAACGGCCCGGCTGACAGACCAGAGGATCGAACTGGACGAATATGAAAAGTCTGTCCTGGATCAGCGGTTTCAGTATATCCGACAGTGTCTGAAAAGCGGGCCGGAGATTACGGTGACATATTTTGAGCAGGATGAAAGAAAATCAGGAGGCCATTATCATTCTGTTACCGGTATCGCAGAAAAAATTGACGATGCCGGGAGGTGTATTGTGATGCGCAATAAGACCAGGATTCCCATTGAGGATATTCTGGAGCTGGAAATTTGCTGAAAGACCGGAAAGAAACAGTTGCGGAATTGTCGTTAAAGGATTATAATCAAGAATGGAAAAGGGGAGCTCCTTACAGGGGCTGAGAGGAGACTGATGAGTCTCGACCCATAACCTGATTTGGGTAATGCCAACGTAGGGATATATTTTTTTCGTGTATAAAAATATACGGATATGCCTGCGTGGTATATCCGTACTTTTTTTGCGGTTGCGAAAGCAGGAAATGCAGGGCAATCGACTATTTTACATGAGGAGGATATATGATGCTGGGAAAATGTATGGAAAATGTTCGGACAAGGGTACCGCTTGTCCACAACATTACAAATTATGTGACGGTCAACGATGTGGCAAATGTGCTGCTGGCCTGCGGAGGAAGTCCGATCATGTCGGATGAGCCGGAGGATGTGGAAGAAATTACCTCGATCTGCGGCGGATTGAATATCAACATCGGAACTCTGAACAAGAGAAGTATTGAAGGAATGTTTGCCGCAGGCAAAAAAGCCAATGAGCTGAACCATGTGGTTCTTCTGGATCCGGTAGGGGCAGGCGCAAGTTCACTCAGGACAAACACTGCAGTAAAAATCATGGAGGAGATCAGACTGAATGTGATCAGAGGAAATATCTCCGAAATTAAGACCCTGGCTCTTGGAAGCAGCACTACAAAAGGCGTGGATGCCGATGTGGCAGATGCTGTTACAGAGGAAAATCTGGATGCCATGATTTCTTTTGTCAGGGAGTTTTCAGAAAGAACAGGAAGCATCGTAGCCGTTACCGGAGCTATTGATCTTGTCAGTGACGGAAAAGTTTGTTATGTGATTCGAAACGGAAGACCGGAAATGAGTAAAATTACCGGAACAGGATGTCAGCTTTCCGGCATGATGACTGCTTTTCTGGTGGCAAATCCTGAAAATCAGACGGAGGCTGCTGCCGCAGCCGTATGCGCTATGGGACTGGCCGGAGAAATCGGCTGGAGCCGTATGCAGGAAGGCGACGGCAATTCCACATATCGGAACCGGATTATCGATGCCATCTTCCATATGGACGGAGAGACTCTGGAAAAGGGAGCAAACTATGAAGTGCGATAAAAAAGATCTTTTGCTTTATGCAGTTACAGACAGGGCATGGCTTGGAGAGGAAACTCTTTACAGTCAGGTGGAAAAAGCATTAAAAGGCGGCGCCACCTTTGTGCAGCTCAGGGAAAAAAATCTGGATCAGGAAAACTTTTTAAAAGAAGCTGTGGAATTGAAAGAGCTTTGCAGGCGGTATCAGGTTCCCTTCGTGATCAACGATAATGTGGATATCGCGCTTGCCATGGATGCAGACGGTGTTCATGTGGGACAAAGCGATATGGAGACAGAAGATGTGCGGAAGAAGCTTGGCCCGGATAAAATCATCGGTGTTTCCGCACAGACAGTGGAGCAGGCCGTGATAGCAGAAAAACACGGTGCGGACTATCTGGGGGTGGGCGCTGTATTTCCCACAGGCTCCAAGGACGATGCTGTGGAAGTCAGCCATGAAGTGTTAAAGGAGATCTGCCGTGCTGTACATATCCCGGTTGTTGCCATCGGCGGAATCAGCAGGAACAACATCCGGGAGCTGGCAGGCAGCGGGATCTGCGGAATTGCCGTGATCAGTGCGATCTTTGCACAGAAGGATATTGAAGCAGCCGCAAGAGATCTCCATGAGCGTACGGAAACGATGGTAAAAGCATGATCCGGGGGGCGATCTTTGATGTGGATGGAACGCTTCTGGATTCCATGGGAATCTGGGATGATGCGGGAGAACGTTTTCTGAATAAAAACGGAATCCAGGCAAAACCGGGGCTTAGGGATGTTCTGTTTACCATGTCGCTGCCGGAAGGCGCAGAATATTTAATCAGAGAATATCATGTGGATATGCCTCCGGAGGAAATTATCCGGGGTGTTGCCACCGTCGTTTCCGATTTTTACATTTACGAAGCAAAACTGAAACCTGGTGTTTTGGAATTTCTCCGGTCTATGCAGGAGCATGGAATTCCCATGACGATTGCAACCTCCAGCGAACGGAGCTGTATTTCTCCGGCGTTTGAACGACTGGGAATCCTGGATTATTTTCAGGAGATTTATACGTGTTCTGAGCTGTATACCAGCAAAAAGAAACCGGATATCTATTACAGGGCATCAGAGCTTTTTTCTGCTTCAGAAAAAGAGATCTGTGTTTTTGAAGATGCGCTTCATGCCATACAGACAGCGGAGGCAGCAGGATTCTGCACTGTTGGAATGTATGATGCTTCGTCAGAGGCAGATCAGGATAAGATCAGAGAACATAGTCGGATTTATCTGAAGGACTTCAGAAATATCGATGAGTTCTGGAGACAGACAGAAGGAACCCTTTGAAACCCTCTTAAGGTTCCTGAAGCGGCAGATTGGGGGCACCACCTTTTGTCGCTATAGAAAATTAATGCGAAGAGAAAGGAAGAAAACGATGAGAACAGCATTAACAATCGCTGGAAGTGATTCCAGCGGAGGCGCCGGAATTCAGGCAGATATTAAGACAATGATCAGCAATGGCGTATTTGCCACAAGTGCGGTCACTGCCCTTACCGCTCAAAATACCACCGGCGTAACAGCAATTATGGAGGTAACTCCGGAATTTTTAGGAGAGCAGCTTGATGAGATCTTTACGGATATTTATCCGGATGCCGTTAAGGTAGGAATGGTATCCTCCGGCGGACTGATCCGGATGATTGCTGCCAAATTAAAGCAATATGAGGCAAAAAACATTGTGGTTGACCCTGTTATGGTGGCAACCAGCGGGTCGAAGCTGATTGCAGATGAGGCGGTGGATGCCCTGAAGGAATATCTGATTCCTCTTGCTGCCGTTGTAACGCCCAATATCCCGGAAGCAGAGGTTCTTTCCGGAATTTCAGTAAAAACGGAGGAAGATATGATACGGGCGGCGAAGCTGATCAGTGAAACTTATCACTGTGCCGTATTATGTAAAGGCGGACATCAGCTAAATGATGCCAATGATCTGCTTTACAGAGAAGGGGCTTATCAGTGGTTTTACGGAAAACGAATTGAAAATCCCAATACACATGGAACCGGCTGTACGCTTTCCAGTGCCATAGCCTCAAATCTGGCAAAAGGATTTGACATGGATACCTCTGTTCAGAGGGCAAAGAACTATATTTCACAGGCGCTGGCAGCGATGCTGGATCTGGGAAAAGGAAGCGGTCCGATGAATCATGGCTTTGCCATTACAGGAGAATTTGCAAAGGAGGCAGAGCGATGAGCGGAAAGAAAAGAACGGGAATTTTTGAAAATGGTCTGATCTGGTTTGGAGCAGGGGTATCCATTGCGGAAATTCTGACAGGTACTTATTTTGCACCTCTTGGTTTTGCAAAGGGATTTGCCGCGATCATCATCGGTCATCTGATCGGCGGCATGCTGATGTTCGGAGCCGGAGTCATTGGCGGAAAAAGCCAAAAGAGTGCCATGGAAACCACAAAAATGAGCTTTGGACAGCGAGGAAGTCTTTTATTTTCGGTCTTAAATGTTCTTCAGCTTGTGGGGTGGACTGCCATCATGATCTATGATGGATCGCTGGCAGCAAATGGCGTGCTGGATACGGGCAACTGGATCTGGTGTCTGGTCATTGGCGCGCTGATCCTCGTATGGATCCTTATAGGAATTACGAATCTTGGAAAAATCAATACCGTAGCCATGGGCGCGCTGGTTGTTCTGACACTGATCCTATG
>CAMBYR010000111.1 GCA_945872375.1 uncultured Blautia sp.
CCTTTGAGGAATTTGAAATTGAATATAAGTATCTGAAAGCAGTGATTGAAGGCGGACTTGAGAAAAAGCCGGACAATATTCTGATCTATGCCACCAGCAATCGCCGCCATCTGGTGAGAGAGCGTTCCAGCGACAAGCTGGAGCTGATGGATGAGGATGATCTTCATTCCTCCGATACAGTCCAGGAAAAGCTTTCCCTTGTATACCGGTTTGGCGTAAGAATTTATTTTGGCGCACCGGATAAAAAAGAATTCCAGAATATTGTCAAAGTGCTGGCAGAGCGTCATGGCATCACCATGCCGGAAGAACAGCTTTTGCTGGAAGCAAACAGGTGGGAGCTTTCTCATGGCGGGTTTACAGGAAGAACGGCTCAGCAGTTTATCGACTATCTGCTGGGTACGCAAAATCAATAACAGAACATCGAAAACGGCTGCTTCTATAGGATTGGGGAAGGAGATGGGAATATGGCAGTAACAACATTTGCGGCAATTGATATCGGTTCCTATGAAACCAGTATGAAAATCTTTGAATTTTCCAAGAAGAAAGGTTTTACAGAATTAAATGATGTCCGGTATTCTCTGGAGTTAAGAGGGGTGTATTCCAGCGGAAAACTGGAATCGGCGATGGTCGATGATATTTGTGAAATTCTGATTGATTTTCAGAAGATGATGAAGGAATTTGGTGTGACGGAATACAGAGCCTGTGCCACCAGTGCATTCCGGGAACTGAAAAATCAGATCATGATCGTGGAGCAGATTTTTCAGCGCACGGGAATCCGGGTGGAGGTGCTCAGCAATGCGGAACAGCATTTCCTGGGATATAAATCCATCGCTGCCATCGAAACAGGATTTAAGAAAATGATCCAGAAAGGAACGGCGATCCTTGACGTAGGCGGCGGAAGTCTTCAGGTATCTCTGTTTGACAAGGATGCGCTTGTCACCACCCAGAGTCTGAAGATCGGAAGTCTCCGCATCCGGGAACGGCTGAAAGAACTGGAAAAGCAGAATACGCATTTTGACCAGCTGGTAGAAGAATTTATCCGGAATGATCTGACTGCCTTTCAGCGTCTTTATCTGAAGGATCGGGATATTAAGAATGTTATCCTGATGGGAGATCTTCTGACAGACACCATTTTCAGGGGGGATCTGGAAGATCATATTATTACAAGAGAAGAATTCAACAGCCGTTATGAAAATACGGTTTATAAAAATGAAGAGACACTGGCAGAGGAGCTGGGAATGGATCAGGAATATGCAGCTCTGGTGATTCCTACCATGGTTATCTGCAAAAATTTCATGGATATCTTTAATGCTGAATCCATGTGGGTGCCGGGAGTTTCGCTGCTGGAAGGTCTTGCCTATGATTTTGGCGAGAAGCGTGGATATATTAAAAGTGTCCATAACTTTGAAAATGATATTCTCGTGGCATCCAGAAATATCGCAAAGCGTTATTCCAGCGGAAAAAATCACATTCACGGCACGACCAACCTTGCGCTGACGATTTTCGACAGTATGAAAAAGGTTCATGGCATGGGAAGCAGAGAACGTCTGCTCCTGCAGATCGCGGTACAGCTCCATGACTGCGGAAAATACATCAGTCTGGGAGATGTGGCGGAATGTTCTTACCGGATTATTATGGCAACGGAAATTATCGGGCTCTCCACGGAAGAGCGCCAGATCATCGCCAGTGCCGTGCGCTATAATACCACAGAATTTGTATATTATGCAGAGCAGAAGCGCGAAGGCTTTGGCCTGAACAAGGAACAGTATCTGCTGGCTGCAAAGCTGACGGCAATTCTCCGTCTGGCAAATGCCATGGACCGCAGCCACTATCAGAAGGTGGAAGGTCTTCGGGCTGTTTTAAAGGACAGGGAGCTTCAGCTCATCATTGATTCCAGCAGAGATATTTCCCTGGAACTTGGCCTTTTGAAGGACAAAGTGAAATTCTTTGAAGAAGTATTTGGTATTCGTCTGGTGCTCAGACGAAAGAGAAAAATGTAAAGGCGGTGTGATTATGGAACGGAAAGATTTTGAAAAACCGGAATATTTTGTAAACAGAGAGCTTAGCTGGCTGAAATTTGATGATCGTGTATTATGTGAGGCGAAGGACAAAACACTGCCGCTGTTTGACCGCCTGAAGTTTTTAAGCATTACGGCTTCCAATCTGGATGAATTTTTTATGGTTCGTGTAGCTTCTTTAAAGGACCAGGTACACGCAGGGTATGATAAAACGGATATTGCAGGTCTTACTCCAAAGGAGCAGCTTCAGAAGATCAGCGAGCAGACCCATGAACTGGTACATATGCAGTACAGTACCCTGACAAGGTCCCTGCTTCCCCTTCTGGAGAAGGCAGGACTTCACATGATCCTGGCACATGAAGAGCTTTCGGAAAAACAGAAAAAATTTGTGGATCGCTATTTTGAAGAGGATGTATACCCGGTTCTCACACCGATGGCCATGGATTCCTCCCGACCATTCCCTCTGATCAGGAATAAATCCCTGAATATCGGTGCACTGATTTCGAAAAAAGATAAGAAGAAGGGAAAAGAACTTCTGGAATTTGCAACGGTACAGGTTCCCTCCGTTCTTCCCCGCGTGATTGAAATTCCATCTGAAAGGGATAATACAAAAGCAGTGATCCTTCTGGAAGAAATCATTGAGCGGAATATCGGAAAACTGTTCCTCAGCAATAATGTGGTCTGTGCTCATCCCTATCGTGTTATGCGTAATGCGGACCTTACCATTGACGAGGATGAAGCAGAAGATCTTCTGGTAGAGATCCAGAAACAGCTGAAAAAACGGCAATGGGGCGAGGTCATTCGTCTGGAAGTGGAGGACAGGATGGATCCCCGTCTTCTGAAGATCCTGAAAACCGAGTTTGATGTGAAAAACGATGATATCTTTTCCATCAGCGGTCCTCTGGACCTGACCATGCTGATGAAGGTATACGGGCTGGAGGGCTTTGATCAGTATAAGACTCCGAAATATGTACCGGCTCCTGTTCCTGCTTTTCAGAATGATAAGGATATTTTCCAGGTGATCCGTGAAGGAGATGTGTTCCTGCATCATCCATATATGAGCTTTGATCCAGTTGTAAACTTTGTGCGCCAGGCTGCCAGAGATCCGGAGGTGCTTGCCATCAAGCAGACCCTTTATCGTGTCAGCGGCAATTCACCGATCATTGCTGCTCTTGCGCAGGCAGCGGAGAACGGCAAACAGGTATCTGTTCTGGTAGAGCTGAAAGCACGTTTTGATGAGGAAAACAACATTGTCTGGGCGAAAATGCTGGAGAAAGCCGGCTGCCATGTCATTTACGGTCTGGTTGGTCTGAAGACCCACAGTAAGATTACGCTGGTAGTGCGCAGAGAAGAGACGGGTATTCGTCGTTATGTTCATCTGGCAACCGGTAATTATAATGATTCCACAGCAAAGCTTTATACGGACTGCGGTATTTTTACCTGTGATGAACGGTTTGGTGAGGATGCGACGGCAGTATTTAATATGCTGTCCGGTTATTCGGAGCCGAAGCGCTGGAACAAGCTGATCGTTGCGCCTATCTGGATGAAGGATCGTTTCCTGAAACTGATCGAACGGGAAGCGGAGAATGCAAAGAATGGAATCCCCGCATATATTCGTGCAAAGATGAATTCTCTTTGTGATCCGGTAATCATGTCGGCACTTTGCTATGCTTCGTCCTGCGGCGTGAAAATTGAGCTTCTGATCCGTGGTATCTGCTGTCTGAAGGTGGGTATTCCGGGAGTCAGTGAAAATATTCATGTTCGGTCGATTGTTGGTGAATTCCTGGAACACAGCCGTATCTTCTGCTTCTGTAATGGCGGCAGTGAAGAGGTGTTTATGGGAAGTGCGGACTGGATGCCGCGTAACCTGGACCGCCGTGTGGAGATCGTGTTCCCTGTGGAGGATGAGAAGATCCGTGAAGAGGTTGTCCATGTACTGGATCTGGAATTCAGGGATAATGTGAAGGCACATATTCTTCAGCCTGACGGAATGTATGTGAAGGTGGATAAGCGTGGAAAGACGCTGATCAATTCTCAGATGGAGTTCTGCCGGGAAGCGCAGGAGGCTGCAGATAAGAACAAAAAGCAGTCCAGAGAGAAGTCCAGAGTATTTATTCCGGCGGAGCCGGCCGAGGATGTGGAAATCGAATCATAAATTGGGCAGGGCATGCATGTTTTTCGTGCATGCCCGCCGATG
This sequence comes from uncultured Blautia sp., assembly GCA_945872375.1. GTDB lineage: Bacteria > Bacillota > Clostridia > Lachnospirales > Lachnospiraceae > Blautia_A. The sequence goes on from CAMBYR010000111.1 coordinate 4,216, forward strand.
ATAAAAAAACTTGAGGAAAAATTATTTTTTTTGAAAAAAACTCTTGCATCTTTCGGGAAAATAGTATATACTAAGCAAGTCGGTTAGGACAAGGCCAGTTGGTCAAGGGGTCAAGACGTCGCCCTCTCACGGCGAAAACACGGGTTCGATTCCCGTACTGGCTGTTCAATAGCAGGTGGATTTCCACCTGCTATTTTTGTTTCACAGGAAATTCCTTTGGAATTTACCTATGAAACAAAAAGTTTATAATTTTATTAGGAAATCAGACCGTGATCCACATATTCACTTGCTGGGAAGAGGGGAGATGTGGTATTCTAATATTAGTATATTTGAATTTGCCGAAACGACGGAATGCATGCGGAAAGGTGAAACATGTATGCAGTCATAAAACAGGAGTTTTTTATGAACGGATTGGAATATAAGATGGAAAATGAAATGAATAATGTTTCTGATATGGGAGTGGAGATTGGTTCCAGGGCCTGGAAGGCGCTTCTGGAGGAGGTATATACCACTCCAAAGCCCGGGCTGGTGGATATCCGTTCCAGCGGTGCCCATACGGATATGGATGTCACAACGTTTGAAAAAAGCGCAGACGCATTAAAACAGTATCTGATCCGGATCGCGGATCAGGGTTACCGGATGGACTGCAGTCCCGAGGAGCTGTTTGTGGAAGCGAGAAAAACGGGAGTGGCGGCAGAGCGTGCCATGTTTGCGGCAACAGGAGGCGTCAATACCCACAAAGGGCTGGTCTTTACGCTTGGCATCCTGTGTGCAGCCGCAGGGCGATGTGAAAAAGAGTACGGAAGGATTACCGCCCGTGAATTGATGGACGTGGAGCAGAAAATGGTCCGGAAAATCCTCGGAGAGGAACTGAGGACGATCGAAGGAGGAAGAGCCTCCGACGGAGCCAGAATCTGCAGCAACGGAGAACGGAATCTGCAGGAATATGGAACAACCGGCATACGGGGAGAGGCCATGCTGGGATATCCCAGCGTCTGGAAATATGCGCTTCCCACCCTGCGGGACGGAATCCGCAGACAGCAGACCTGGAACCGGGTCAAGCTTCAGACTCTTCTTGTGCTGATGGCAAATGTGGAGGATTCCAATGTCCTGTCCAGACAGGATCCGGAGACCCTTGTCTGGATGCAGGAGCAGGCAAGATCATTTCTGAATGACGGAGGCGCCTATGCACCGGAAGCCCTGGATCGGATGCGGAAGCTGGATGAAGAATTTATCCGCAGAAACATCAGCCCCGGAGGCTGCGCAGATCTTCTTGCCATGACTGTTTTTCTGGAACTGATCCTGAATGAGTAGGCAGCTCTGAAAAGCACGGATTGTTATAAGATCAGAACTTCTTTTTTGGCAAAGCCGCTGTTCATATCAAAGGAGACAATATAGGAGCCGTCCGAAAGATAGAGGGTATCCTGTGCATACAGGATCCGGCCCAAAGTGTCCCGGTCATTGAGCATATCTTCATAGAGATCATATAGGAGAACACGCTCAAACCCTGTGTTTTCATCATAGTGGAAGAGGAAATAATGCTGATCGCAGTAAAAGCCGGTCAGCATTTTTTTGCTGTCCGCAAAAATTGCCTTATAGTTATCAAAAGCTTCACAGTAGGTGATGCCAGGAAGAATAAACCGGTCGGATTCCTGAACATCCTTTTTATCGGCCGTATCATATATGGACAGCTTTAAGCCGGTTGTCCAGCCGGTATTATCATCCGCATTATATCCAAGTCCAAGAAGCCGGTTTTCCCCAAAGGAATGAAGATAGGAGGAAAATCCCGGAATGTGAAGTGCTCCCAGAATTTTTGGCTCGGTGGGAGTGGACAGATCCACGCTGTAAAGAGGGTCTGTCTGTTCGAAGGTAACGAAATAGGCGGTATCTCCCATGAAACGTGCCGATTTGATCTCCTGATCTCTTGCGAGACCACCGATTCCTCCTGCTTTGTTCATGTTCTCATCAAATATCACGAGAGAATTTTTGATTGAAGAGTAACTTACGGAGTCGCCAAAGACGGAGTCAAGGATGTCCACAATGTCGGTGCTCGCATAGGTGGTCAGCACCCGGAGATATCCGTCATATTCGTCGATGGAAAAGGAATCGTTTACATACCCTCTGATATTTGCCGTGCCGATACCGGAGATTTCTCCGTTTTCATAATGGAATTTTACGATTTCTGTCTTTTCCCGATCATTCCTGTAATTCCCATTCAGCGTGTAAATATTGTTGGTGCTTACATAGAGGCTGTCGGGAGAGGAAACAATGACTTTTGTATCCAGTATATCCTGTTCCGGACTGAGGGTATCCATGGAAGACACGATGAGATAGGCTGCATCGTTCACATAAGAGGGAAGGCATACATGGTCTGCCGGGATTTCCTGATCATTGACGGAGGGAACCAGCCGGCTGTCTTCATAGGTGCCTTCCACATCGGGATACCAGGTGGAAAACAGATACAGCATGCCATCCTTCATACGGGAACTCTCGTATTCTCCGTCCTGCGTGATGATCCTGAGAAGAAGGGGCTGTTCTCTGGAGGAAATATCATAAACAACAGCACAGGTACTGTATTCTCCATACCATTCATCGGATTCTGTAAATGTGGCAAGCACGGTGAGCGTATCTCCGTTCAGGAAAAATTCTTCGATCCGGATATTCTGTAAGACAGAATCTGAGGCAAGGTCGATGGATGAAACAGGATTCATTTCAGCACTGCGGATGTCCACGATGGAAATGATGGTTTGTTCCTTTACGATATAGAGGAAATTTCCATCTGTTTTGAAGATATCGGCTTCATCCACACCGGCTTCTCTGATGTTGGTTTCCGAATAATCAGCTTCCGAAGAAACTCCGGTGTCTCGTGCGAATTCAGCAGCGAT
>CAMBYR010000112.1 GCA_945872375.1 uncultured Blautia sp.
TTATTTATAACTTATCACACTATACATTTTTTCAGCCAAAGTACACTTGGCCGATATACTCTTTCCTGCTGATTTTACGTGTAAACATTAAGAGTCAAACTTAATGATATCACTTACCCCCTGCAAATTCAAGAGAGAACTTGTTTTTGCTATATTTTGCACAGAAAGCGACAGGAACCACAGCCCTTTTTTGGGAACAAAGCGGACAAGTCCCCTTCAAACTCCCTATATCCCTCCATGAAATAAAAGCAAAAGGACATACCTTTTCGATATGCCCTCTGCTTATTTCCTTATTGTTCTGCGCGCCGCCGCAGCTTTACCTGATACATCTCTGTATCTGCATGCTGCACCAGTGCTTCCAGGGTAACATTGCCTCCTTCATTCCAGGCATGTCCCATACTGCTTCTCAGTATGACCGGAAACTCTTCCCGGTAGCTGTACTCTTCCAGATATTCTTCCACCTGTTTTTCCTTCTCTAGAATGTCTGCCTCGCTCCGAAAACTTCCGATCACCAGGAATTCGTCGCCGCCCATTCGAACATGTATTTCATCTTCGGAGAATACATTCATCAGCGCCTCTGACAGAGCAAGAATCGCTTTGTCGCCTTCTCCATGTCCGTACTGATCATTGATCATTTTCAGGTTATCCAGATCCAGGTAGATCAGGTAAACCTTTCCCGCTTTCTCCTGAAAATATCGTTCTGCCTTGCTGAAATAACCGGAACGATTGTAAAGCCCGGTCAGTGCATCTCTCACATAAAGCCGCTCCAGCTGACGATTCATCGTATTCAGTTCCATTCGCTGCCGGATATTTTCCAGAGCAAGCGAAATCGTCTCCATTAAAATTCTGTGATTCAGATTCTGTATGATCTTTTCCTCGTAATGAATCACGCAGTAGCCAAAACACCTGTCCAGGAAATACAAAGGCGAAAACATATAAACCTGTGGTTCTGTCTCAGCTTCCCATTCCGGGGGAATCAGGCGTTCTGATCTTGGAAATACACCCTGCATCTTTCGATACAGAAACGTCATGTTCCTGTCATAGCCATTCTGCTTTTTCCCTGATTCCATTTCCTTCCGGGCTTCATTCAGACAGACACAGATACCCGATAAATGGAGAATCCCACTGCATTTTTCCAGATTCTCGGCCAGTTCTTCCAAATCCACGCTTCCGCATAAAAGCTGCCGCACTACCCTCTGACGATTATTCATAAAATCGTCCCATTTTTTCTTTTTAAATAAATAGATAAAATCCCTGCCGGCACTCTTGTCATCCTTCCGGCAGCCACAGCTTTCATTGAAGCTGTAGCTTTCCTGCGTGTAGGATTTCACAGGACACTCCTGACCTTCGATCATTTTTATCAGAACATCCATACTGTTGTAGCCAAGCTGCTCCCACTGTCTGTTTACACTGGTGATCGACGGATAAAAATGCTGTCCTTCGTCAATATTATCGAAACCGATGATGCGAAAATCATCCGGTGCAAAATGACCGTCTTTTTCCGCAGCCACACAATATCCCATGGCCATATCGTCATTGCCGCATACAACGGCATCCGGAAGATGAAGCCCGCAGGTTTTCCATTCTTCATACGCACGGATTCCATCTGCATACTCAAACGTATAAAATCCCGAACGTTCATCCTCCACCTCAAGACCATGGTCTTTCAGGCAGTCACAATATGCCCGATAGCGTTCCATATTTTCCGCATGATCTCTCGGCCCGCCCACATAGTTGAAGGTTCTGCAGCCATGGCACACGATCAGATGCTCCACCAGATTATAAACCGCCCGGTAATTATTGATTCCTGCATAATAAATTCCCGGAAACTCCTGTTCAATACTCAGGAATTTTTTTCCGGCTTCCCGATAGGGCCTTACCAGTTCCTGTACAATGGGGATGTTTCCCACACTGCTCACAGCCACTAGAACGCCGTCATAATCCTTTGGATCAGGAAGATGATAAATCTCCCTCTCCTTCATCTGATAATCATAGTTTTCCACGATATCATATGCATTAAAAATATACAGATCCATATTTTCATGACCGATGCGCCGTTTGACGCCTCGAATCAGCTTGCACATGTATTCATTATTCCAGGTACTGGAAAGCATTAGTATTTTTCGTCTCAAAATATCCCTTACATGCACGTGCATGCCCCCATAATACGTTTATCAAGTCACCCGCACTTTTGCCGGAGTCCTTCCCCCTTTGGGCTTCGGCTTTCCTTCTTATTTTACTATGTATTTTTCTTTCCGTCAATCGAATGTCTTTTCTGAAAATTCCAAAAATTTATGATGAGTTTCGAAAAAGGATGACACACTTTTGTTTGTCTGTTCAGTTCATAAACTCCCGGATGATTTCCCGCATGATCTCTTCCTCCTCAGGACTCAGCATCTTGCTGAAATGACTTCCTGCCGCGGCAGTCTGCCGGATACTGCTGGTGATCTTCTCCACCACTTCTTCCTGAAGAACCGGATCCATTTTCTTCTGAACGGGGATTTCCTCCACCCAGGTACGCATCTGTGCCACATAATCCGCCAGAGAATTCATAATCAGTTCTTCCCGGTAGGTAAAATCCAGCATCTGCCGCAGCAGAAGCAGGCTTACGGGCACAATCGTTCCCAGATAAAGATAGATCAGAGGCAGTCCCTCTCTTATCCGGAGATAGCTGTTCAGAAACAGGGACAGTCCCAAAAGCCCTGTACTGAAAAGCGAGGGCAGCCATACCAGAAGATTCATCCTCTGCATAAGCCGATCCCTCGTTTTCCATAAACTCAGCCACTTTTCCCTGAGGCTGATCACATCTTTTGTTTTTCTGATTTTTCTCCGATAGGTAAGGTGCGTGGCAAACATGCCGATTGCTCCCACAGCCCCTGCGACTGCCATAAAATAGAGCAACAGGTTCAGGTGCATGATCTCTTCCAGCATAGGCCCCTCCTTCATGATAAATAGTTTCAGGACAGAAGTCCCATCGGCAATATACAACTATGTATCTGCCTCATATCATGCTCTATTATACCTCTGCCAAACCTGCCGGAAAAGAATTTTCGTTCGTCAAATTCTCTCCAAACTCTACAGTTTCTGAAGTGCTGCCACCACTTCTTCAAATTTCATAAAATGAGATGCCTTTACAAGCACGGTATCTCCTGTCTGTACATAGCTTTCCAGATGAGCCAGGAGACTTTCCCGATCCTCTTCATAGATCACCGTAAGCTCAGGGTTTTCTTTCTTTGCTGCCTCTGCCATATTGCGGCAGAGTGTTCCCACACAGATACACACATCGATCCTGCATTGCGCCGCATGTACGCCAACCTCTTCATGAAGGGCAATTTCATTGGTGCCCAGTTCACCCATATCACCGAGAATTGCCACCCTGCGTCCCAGACCGTCCTGAAGTACATCCAGGGATGCTTTCATGGACATGGGGTTTGCGTTGTAGCAGTCATCTACGATCAGGAGCTTTTCCGTATCGATCATACGAAAACGTCCGCTGATGGGTTCCAGACTCTCGATGCCCCTTCGAATCTCCTCATTGGTCAGTCCGTAGGTTCTGCCCACGGCGGCTGCCGCCAGCGCATTATAAATCATGTGGCGTCCGGGCATGGGAACCGTTACATCAAAAACATCCCCCATCAGATGGATCCTGCAGGACATTCCTTTTAGTCCAAGACTTCTGATCTCGTCTGCATAGACCGGAAATTCCGGGTCCATTCCGAAAAATACCGGCCGGATCCCCTCATGCTCTTTTACAGTGGAAAGCTTATCGTCATCGCCATTCAGAATGATATGACCATTCGGACGAAGATACTGAAAGATTTCTGTTTTTGCCTTCAGTACACCGTCGCGGTCACCCAGATTTTCCAGGTGGCAGGTACCAATATTGGTAATCACACAGGTTTCCGGTCTTGCTACCTTTGCAAGACGCGTCATCTCTCCAAATTCACTGATTCCCATTTCCAGGACTGCAATTTCATCTTCATCCCGAAGACGAAATACCGTCAGCGGAAGCCCCAGCTCGTTATTGAAATTCCCCTGTGTTTTCAGAGTACGGTATTTTTCCTTCAGAACGGAAGCAATCACTTCCTTGGTGCTGGTCTTTCCCACACTTCCGGTAATTCCCACCACGGGAATCTGAAGTTTTTTCAGATAGCATTCCGCAATGTCCTTGACCGCCTGAAGGGAGGATTCCACCTGAATATAGGGAAAATCTGCCTCCGGCAGTTCCCTCTCTGATAAAGTAACAGCTGCCCCCTTTTTCATCACATCCGGGATAAATCTGTGAGCATCCACCTTCTCGCCCACGATCGGCACAAACAGGCATCCTTCTTCTGCCTTACGGCTGTCTGTCGTAATGGAAGTCAGCTTTTGTCCCATCAGGGACTCTGCTGCTTTGTGCATGGTACCGCCGCAGCAGCGGCAGACCTCTTCTATTGTTAAATTCATCATGATCTTTTCCTCAAGATACGGCCCCGTTTCCGGAATGCACGTCTATTTTTCATATTTCTTCATGGATACCCGGATCAGCTCCTCACAGAGACTGGGATAATCGATTCCGAGCACCTTCGCTTCCTGCGGGATCAGACTGGTAGGAGTCATTCCGGGAAGGGTATTCGCCTCAAGGCAATACATTTCTCCATCCTCCGTCATAATAAAATCAAGACGGGCATAGCTTTCCAGGCCAAGTGCATGATACCCCTGTACCGCATATTTCTGCATTTTTTCTGTAAGCTCCGGAGAAATAGGCGCCGGACAGGTTTCACGGGTGGCACCCGGCTTATATTTATTTTCGTAATTATAAAATCCCTCACAGGGAACGATCTCCACGATCGGATAGGCTTCGCCGTCCACGACCGCCACCGTATATTCCGTACCGCTGATGCATTCTTCCACAACAACTTCGTTTTCGTAGACAAAAGCCTGGTCCAGCGCATCCTCATAATCCTTCTGGTTATCTACAATATATACACCGATGCTGGAACCGCCGCAGCAGGTCTTTACCACCACCGGAAAATCCAGTCCAAACACCGAAAGATCATTTGTCCTGCTCTTTCTCGTCATGGTTCCTCCCCGGGGAGTGGGAACCTGATTCATCTGAAAGAGCTGTTTCGTAATGCCTTTATCCATGGCCATGGCACTGCTCAGATAGCCGGTTCCGGTATAGGGAATTCCCATCAGGTCGAACGCCGCCTGCACCTTGCCGTCCTCGCCGTTTGCTCCATGAAGTCCAAGAAAAACGATATCCGCCTGCTGACACAGTTCCAGAACTGCCGGACCAAAAAAGTTTCTTCTGCTCTTTTTCATTTCGTCCAGCTTTTCGTTAAAGCTCTTCATATAAGCAACAGCCGCTTCTATATCATAGGCTTCCGGAAACGGATCCTGCATATCCACATTTTCACCGCCGCAGAAAATATCCACCAGAATCGCTCTGTGGCCCTTTTGCCGCAGTGCCGTACAGATTCCGGTTCCTGATACGATGGAAACGTCACGCTCTGTACTTGTTCCGCCTGCTAATACAACAATTTTCATGCTTCTCTTCTCCTTTTCTGCAATCATCCATCAGTAATGCACTACCACAGGACATCCCACCTCCACATTCTGATAGATGGCCTGCGCTTTCTCATAAGGAGTATTCACGCACCCGTGAGATCCCTCCCAGAGATACAGATTATTTCCAAACTGGGTACGCCATGTGGCGTCATGAATTCCCACGTTTCCGCAGAAAGGCATCCAGTAAGTTACGTTTGCCTGATAGTCCTCCCCCGTCAGAACCGCCGGAGACTGTTTGGCATCCAGTGCGAAACAGCCAACAGGCGTTTCCATTCCCGGAATATTGGGATTTCCGGTAACTACCAGCGTATCTACCAGCGGATAGCCGTCCTGATAAAAGACCATTCGCTGATTTGTCAGATCTATTTCAATATATGTATATCCGATATCATTGGTATTGCGGCTCCATGCTTCATACTGGTAAACAGGCGCCCGCACCTGAGTAACTCCGCTGCTGACAGCCTGGATCAGAGCATCTGTTTCCGCTGTCTGATCGATCACCCAGCCGTAGTCTCCGCCGGAAACAGGAATTTCCCGTCCGTCATAGGTACGAAACATCCTGGTTCCCCCAAAGGTATCGTATTTATTTGCAAGTTCATGCACATAAGCGGAAACCATTTCTCTGTTAAGGACACATTCGTTGTTTTCAATCATCAGCCAGTCCTTGATCAGATCGCGGTCCACCGTCTCTGTGCGGTCTCCGAAATCATAGGTAATGATCACATCCGTAAGCTGATTTGCCTGCTGACACTGCCTGAGCAGGTCCGGGTCGTCTCTGTATACGGATGGTTTTTTATAACAGTTTTCCTCCACCAGATTCACCGATGTTTTTCCGGTCACAATGGCGGAAGCAATGAGCGCCTGCACCTGGTCCCCGTCCAGCTCTGTTCCCTCGGTCTCAGGAGTGATCTCGAAGGAAGTTCCTGTATCGGTCAGATATGCGTCCGTGGACGGCACGCCCTCTGTCATGCATTTCAGACCTGCCACTGTCTGATACAGCTTTGCCGCATCATAGACGATCGTGGAAGGCAGTTCATAGGTATGTGTTTTTCCAAAGGAAAGAAACCATTGGAATCGGTTCTGCTGCCGGATGGTTTTCTGTACGCTTCCATCACGGTTGTAGGTCAGTCCGATCTGTTCGGAGGAGATACTTTCCTGGCCGTTTCCATGGGTCTGAATTGCCAGCACATAAGCCTCTGCTCTCTTTGCCAGCAGATCTTCCGCTTCTTCCGCCTTCATATAAGAACAGTTAAAACCGTTCACCATGGTTCCCGGCAGAAAGTGTTCGGAAAAATAATATACACCGATAAAATATGCGGCAACGGTCAAAAGCAGCATCAGACAGATCAGAACGATCAGCACCTTTCTCCCCGTGCCCATTTTTGCTTTTTCTTCAGACATGAAAACCTCCTTTTCCGGATTTTCTGCTCCACACTTTATAAAAACAGGCAGGGAAGCCGGCGACGCCTGCTTCCCCGCATTTCATGTTTATTCAGCAAGCAGTTTTTCTACGCTTGAAAGTT
>CAMBYR010000113.1 GCA_945872375.1 uncultured Blautia sp.
CAGCCCGGTGCGAAGTCCGGGACCTACCACCATGACTTCCTTTTTCAGGATTTTGTCCGCCGCCCTTCTGGCAATTTCCGTTACCTGCGGTACCACGGAGGAAATGATTCCACCCTCGATATCTGTTCTTTTGATATGATAAATATCCAGAACCGTCTTCAGATCCACGGCGTATTCCAGTTCTGTTTTGGTACGGTTTGTGGACAGACGTTCAATAAAGTACGTTTTTGTATCGTCAATTCCGCCTACTACGATATTGGTATTTCCGATATCAATCGCTAAGATCATCGCTTCCCATTCCTTCCTTTTTCGGTAAAAGACCCTTCCCGTCTTTTCCAAGGCAGAGAAGGGTCTCCGTTTATTTATCTGACAAAATCAGGCTTTTACAACTTTTCTGGCATCCATAGCAGCTCCCTGAATCACATGTGCCTTTGACAAAGCCGCACCAACGGCTGCTGTGATCACTGTAGAAGAAATCATCTCACATACTGCATTGATGCCTACAAATGTACAGATGAATACAAGTACATTCATTCCGCCCATCATTCCCTGCAGGTATTCGGTATTTCCAAAAAGTCCCACAAGGGCAGACATAAAGAATACGGTATTCAGAAATGCTGCACAAAAGCCGGTAACTGCACAGGAAACATAAGCATTGGTGAATTTCTTCATGCCGCGGAAAATAACGCCAAGAAGCACTCCGTCAAGAATTCGCGGCACAAATGCAAGCAGTGCTGCAAAGAACGGATTGATGCTGAACAGCATGGCACCCATGGCACTTGCTCCTCCGATTCCCATCATCTGAAGGAAGCTGGTAAGACCAAATACGGCTCCTGTGATCAGGCCGCCCAGAGGTCCCAGTACAATCGCGCTGATTGCTACCGGAATCATGTTAAAGGTGATTGCCAGCGGTCCCACCTGCAGGTAACCCAGCGGAGTGTAAGCCATCAGCAGCAGTACGGCCACCATCAGGCCAAGCATGGTAATCTGTGTAGTTGTCAGTTTCGTTTTCATAAGTTTGTCCTCCTTGTTATCGTTCCCGTCAGGGATACAATACGGTGCTGGAACAGCGGGTATGGATTCCTCGTGTATTTACCCGCTTCCATTGGGTCAACGGGTTACTGTTTCCCGGTCTCCATAAGACTGAGAATTTTATCCAGGATTTTTCCGGCTGCATCCTCTTTGCTCATCAAACAGAGTGATACGTCTTCATCCTGTGTAATCAGGGTCAGAACATTGGTGTCTCCCTGGAATCCGGCGCCCGGCACCTTCAGATTGTTTGCCGCCACCATATCCAGATGCTTTTTCTCAAGCTTGGCCCTGGAATTACCGATCATATTCTGTGTTTCCATGGAAAATCCGCACAGAAACTGCCCCGGACGGCGATGTTCTCCCAGGTATCCCAGAATGTCATCTGTCCTTTCCAGTTCTATGGATAATTCCCCATCTTTTTTCTTTACCTTTTCGTCACTGACCACCTTTGGCCGGTAATCAGCTACGGCTGCCGCCTTGATAATAATGTCCTGCTCTTCCGCCAGAGATGTGACTGCTTCAAACATTTCTCTGGCGGTAATCACCGGAACTGTTTTCACGAACATCGGTGGTTCAATGGATACAGGACCGCTGACAAGCGTCACCTCCGCGCCTCTTAGCATGGCTCTTTTTGCGAGAGCATATCCCATTTTGCCGGACGAATGATTTGTCAGATACCTTACCGGATCCACAGACTCCTGTGTAGGTCCCGCGGTAATGAGGATCTTTTTGCCCTTCAGATTCTTTGGATACGCAATCTCGCGAAGGATCCAGGCTAAAAGCACCTCCGGCTCCGGCATTTTTCCGGCTCCCGTATCTCCGCACGCCAGATATCCGCGGGCCGGCTCGATCCCCTCAAAGTCATAATGACGAAGAATCTTCAGATTGTCCTGAAGGATGGGATTTTCATACATACGGGTATTCATGGCAGGTGAAATCATTTTTTTACAGGTACATGCCATCACCGTTGTGGTCAGCATATCATCCGCGATTCCATGAGCAAGCTTGCCGATCACATTGGCACTTGCCGGTGCGATCATGACCACATCCGCTTTTTTCGCAAGAGACACATGCTCTACCTGACACTGAAAATTTCTGTCAAACGTATCCACCAGGCATTTATTTCCGGTGAGAGATTCAAAGGTAATGGGGGTGATGAAATTTGTGGCATTTTCTGTCATCAGCACATGCACATTTGCATGAAGCTTTTTCAAAGCACTTGCCAGACCGGCAATTTTATATGCTGCTATACTTCCGGTTACTCCCAGAAGAACTGTTTTTCCCTTCAGCATCTTCATCTCTCCTTTTCCTGATTCTGCCCTGGCGACAATCCCGCATAAAGCTTTTTTATTATAAATCAAAGAATTCCTGCTTGCAACGTATTTTTTTCCTGTTCTGTTTTTTATACATGCGCCGTGTTACTGCTCACTCCGTTCTCAGTAACACGCTCCGCGATGCACAGAAATTATGCAATATGCATAATTTCGTGCGTTGACTGTCTCGGGATTTCCATGCATAAATGCATGGAAACACCTCGCGGGATATTATCTCTGAACAGTAACTGCGCCGTCCTCTTTACTTTTCTTCTTAATTGAAGTATAGTAAGGTTGCTTTTTCCACTTTTTTTATTCACCGGGAGGATTTATGAAAAACTATCAGATTACCGAATGGTGTTCTCATTTTATCCGGGAACAGGTGGCCGAGGGAGATCTCTGCATCGATGCAACCATGGGAAATGGTCATGACACTCTGCTGTTGTCCACTCTCTGCGGCGCGTCCGGTCAGGTTCTCGCCTTTGACATTCAGCCCGAAGCACTGGCGAATACAAAAAAGCGCCTGACAGAAGCCCATGTTCCGGACAATTACAGGCTGATTCTGGATTCCCACGTTCATATGAACCATTATGCGGAACCGGAATCCGTAAGCTGTATCGTCTTTAACCTTGGCTATCTGCCTGGCGGCGACCATTCCATGTGCACCAGAGCGGATTCCAGCATCGCGGCGCTTTTGCAGTCTCTGTCTCTGCTGAAAAAAGGCGGCATGATCTCTCTTTGTATTTACAGCGGCGGAGACACCGGATTTGAAGAACGGGATCTCGTCCTCTCCTGGCTGGCAGGCCTGGATTCCCGACGTTATCTTGTGATTCGAAGCGATTACATGAACCGCCCAAACCATCCCCCTGTTCCGGTGCTGATCATTCGCCTGAAATAAAAAGCTCTTTTCTCCTGTAAACAGCTTATACCCACTCCAGGGTAATTCTTCCCAGACGTCCGCTGCGGAAGTCATCAAAGAGTACAAGGGCGGTTCTGGCATAGTCCAGCTCCTGCCCTTTTTTCAGGCAGCCCCGGACACGGCCGATCTCTTCCATAACCTGCACGTCTTCTCCCTCTTCCAAAACACCGTAGCGTTCTTTTAAAGCGCCGGCATAACGCTCTCTGAGAAAATGGATCAGATTCAGGGAAAGCTCCTCCATATTGACAATATCATCCTTAATGGAACCAACACAAGCCAGGCGGACACCCACCTCCGGGTCTTCAAATTTCGGCCAGAGAATTCCTGGCGTATCCAATAGTTTCATCTCTTTATTTAGGTGGATCCACTGCTTTCCTCTTGTAACACCCGGTTTATTCCCGGTCTTCGCACAGGCTTTTCCTGCAAAGGAATTGATAAATGTGGATTTTCCCACATTAGGAATTCCCACCACCATAGCCCGGATGGGACGATTTTTAATTCCCTTTTTCCTGTCTTTTTCAATTTTTTCTTTACAGGCTTCCTGAATGATATTCTGAATGGCCTTCATCCCTGCGCCGGAACGGGAATCCACCTTTACCACAAAAAATCCCTTTTCCTGAAAATAAGCTTTCCAGGCTTCATTCTGTCTTTCGTCCGCCAGATCTGCCTTATTCAGCAGGATCAGACGGGATTTGTTTTTTCCCATTTCATCAATATCCGGATTTCTGCTGGAAAGAGGCACCCGCGCATCCACCAGTTCAATGATCAGATCGATCAGCCGAATATCCTCCTGCATTTGTCGTTTTGCCTTGGTCATATGACCCGGATACCATTGTACGTTCATAGTTCCTCCTGTCTGTCAGCTTTCCAGAAAGCCGATGTTGTTTAACGGATAACAGGAAAACCAGAGTTTTCCCGAAATATATTTTTTATTGACGATTCCAATATCCCCATAGCGGCTGTCTTCACTGTTGTTGCGGTTGTCTCCCAGCACAAAATACTCACCGGACCCCAAACTGATAGGTTTTGCCGCCAGTCCGGGATTACTGATCACCGGAAAATCTTTTCCTTCCTTATAGGTTTCCCCATTAATCAGAATCTGACCGTCCACGATCTGAATCGTCTCACCGGGAAGCCCGATGACACGCCGGATATGAAGCGCTGCCTCATCGCTGGCATTGGTGCGGAACACAATGATATCCCCCCGCTCCGGCTCCGAGATCCTGTAAACGATTCGATTCATAAAATAACGGTTTCCCACGGAAAGAGTAGGCTCCATAGAGCTCTCCTGCATGGTTACCGACTGAAACATCAGGACAGCCACCAGTGCAGAAAAAGCAAGGGTAGCCAGAATTTCAAAAATCAGGCGGAAGCGCTGGCGCATCTTCACATTTTTTTCAGACTCCACAGGCTTCTCTTTCCTGATGATCATGTCATTTTGCTTTTTTTTGCTCATCCTTCTTACTCCATGATATGTCCTCTGCACGAAATGACATATCTTTTGAAATCGAAAAAGAGGGACAATAGCCATCTGTTATTGTCCCTGCTTTTAATCACTGTGAAATTAAATTATCTAACGCGCTCTTTAACTTTTGCAGATTTACCTACACGGTCTCTCAGGTAGTTCAGTTTCGCACGACGAACTTTACCGCGGCGGATCACTTCTACTTTAATAACGTGCGGGGAATGCAGCGGCCATGTTTTTTCTACGCCTACACCATTGGAGCTCTTTCTTACAGTGAAGGTTTCTCTGTTGCTTCCGCCCTGTCTCTTCAGTACGGTACCTTCAAAGATCTGAACACGTTCACGGTTTCCTTCTTTGATCAGAGCGTGTACTCTTACGGTGTCACCCACATTGAACTGTGGTGCTTCTGCTTTTAACTGAGCAGCTTCGATGTTTCTGATAATTTCGTTCATGATAATCTCTCCTATTCTCATTTGGATGTTCGTAATACGCTTCTGTGCAGAATCACACAGAAATTTATCAGGCGTAACAGCGGACCATCTTTTTTTCACAACACAAAAGATTATACTATAGAATTCTATGCATTGCAAGTGGTTTTTTTGGGATTATAATTTAATACCACAATTGCTCCCAGTACCAGAAGCACTCCTGTGACAGAAGCCGGTGTCAAAACCTCATGAAAGACGAGAAATCCGGCAATCGTGGCAACCACGGGCTCCACAGAGGCCATAATTGCCGCAGAACTTGCTCTTGTAGCCGAAAGACCGATGGTATAAAACAGATAGGGAAGAACTGCCGTGAAGAAGGCCATCATCAGAATCAGACCCACAGTCATCACCGGTTTTTCCGAAACACCTATCTTTTTCACAATATCCAGCGGCCAGCATACAAACAGCGCGCCGATTCCGCCGCACAGAAAGGCATAGGTCGTGGCCGTCAACGGATGGTATTTTTTCAGGGCATAGGTTCCGAAAATACTGTATAAGCCGTATCCGAACGCAGATAACAGTCCGGTAAACAACGCCGGAGCAGACACCTGAACAGCCCCTCCGATCCCGGTCACCAGCACGCAGCCTCCAAATGCAAGGACAAGGGCTGCACATTTTCTGCCCGTAAGCTTTTCCTTAAATAGTACAAGGGACATCAGCATAACCATTACCGGTTCCGTATATAACAGAATGGCCGCTACCGATAACGATGCCATGGAGATGGTCGTAAAATAACAAATGGTAAACAGCAGAATACTGCATACTCCCATTCCAAAAAACAGTTTCAGGTCACGAAGATGAATGCGAAGCTTTTCTCTGTCAAAGAGCGCCGTTACAAGAAGAAATATAACCGCTCCGCCGATCAGACGCATGGATGCGATCTGTATGGAAGTAAATCCGTAAGTTTCCAGCTTCCGCACAAAAATCCCCATGATTCCCCAGAGAATTCCCGCAATGATAATCCAGATTGATGCCTTTTTCATAGTATGTCTATCATTTCCCTTCATTTCCGATTTTTGTTTTTCATCTTACCACTCTGTCAAAAAAGATGCAACGTTTTTTTCCTGCCGTCGATCAAATCTTATAAGTTTTCTTTGAGATATTCTCTGCACAGTTCCAGATCCGGCACCAGTACCTGCATTCCATTGATCGTTTTCGAAGTGCTGGCACCATCCTGCGGAATCCGGATACTCTCCGCCTCCGTAATTCCCAAAAGCATTCCCTTCATCAGATATCCGGCAATTTCTCCCTTGCTCATATCTGTGGTGATCATGGAAAACCCTTTTTCCACATAGGAAATCATCGTTTTCAGATCCGCGTCTTTTATCTTCTCAAAAGCTCCCTGAATCACTTCCCTCTGGCGCTCCGTCCGGCGGTAATCATTATTCCCTATGGAACGATTTCTGGCATGGATCAGCGCCTGCTCTCCATTTAATGTATTGACGCCCTCTGTAAGATTCCAATCCTCCCGGTATATCTGGGGATAAAGAACATCCTGCTTCCTTCCGCAGATATAATCTGCTTCATCCTGGGTCAGTGTCACATCCACCCCTCCGATCATATCGATAAAGGACTGAAATTCCGCGAAATCCACTTCAATATTGCCGTCCACCTGCACGTCGAAGCTTTCCTCCAGAACCTGATCCAGAAGCTCCATTCCTCCAAGCTGATAAGCAGCATTGATCCGGTTCTTTCCATAACCCGGGATGTCCACATAAAGATCTCTCATAAAGGAAGTCAGGGTCAGGGTCTTTTCTTCCTCATTCAAAGTCACCAGGACCATGGCATCCGACCGCTG
>CAMBYR010000114.1 GCA_945872375.1 uncultured Blautia sp.
ACGGTGGTGTGAGAGGACGGCTAATCAACTAATGGTTAGCCTCCTACTCGATTTTCCTTTTTTTCGGTTATTCGATGGGAAGTCCTGCTTCCTCTGCCTGGCGTGCACTTTCCAGAATGTTGTCAAATGCCTGAGATGCCCGGTCATATTCATCATCATCCTCAATGTTGGACAGCATGGGATCGCCGGATTCGGTGCGGGAAAATGCATAGAGATATACTTCACCTGTCTGGTTCTGGCCGTTTTCATCCAGAGGAAGAAGTGCGATATATTCTTTGGAATCTACCGGATAAATGGTCAGGATGGCGCATTCCACTTCTGTGTCATCTTCCATGGTAAGGGTGATGGTATGTGGGATTTCTGTCTGGCTGCCTCCGCATCCGCCGCCGCAGGAAGCACAGTCGCTGGGAGTGCATCCGCAGGAATCACCGCAGGTGCTGCTGAACTTATCTTCGCTCATGATATGGTCCTCACTTTGTATTTTATTATACCGGAGAAGCAGAAGCCTGCTTCAGGCACGGAAATATAACAAAAGTACCTGAAATGTGTGATGCACATCTCAGGTACTCCAGTCACATTCTGTAGTTCATTGTAGCAGAAGATCTGACAGAATGCAATGTGTTTATGATGCTGCTGAGAACACATATCAAAATGTTTCAGGCCTTTGCAGATCTGCTGTAAAGATACTTCAGGCAGATCGGAGTGATAATGGAAGAAATCATGATCAGCAGGATGACTGCGGAAAAATATCTGGATTCGATCATGCCTACTTCCAGACCCTTCTGTGCAACGATCAGGGCAACCTCACCGCGGGTCATCATTCCCACGCCAATCTTGATCGGATCGTTTCCGCGAAATCCCAGCAGTGCGGAGATGCCGCCGCATCCGATGATCTTTGTGATCAGTCCGACGATAACGAAGAGAACACAGAACAACAGCAGGGAAGGCGTCATTTCATCGATGGAGGTTTTCAGTCCGATACTTGCAAAGAATACAGGTGCAAACATCATATAGGAACTGATATCCACTTTTCTGGCAATATAATCTGAATCATGAATACTGCAGAGTACGATTCCGGCCACGTAGGCGCCTGTAATATCTGCGATGCCGAAAAATTTTTCTGCCGAATAGGCGAAAGCAAAGGCAAGAACAATACCGAAAATCGGAATACGTCTTGTGTGAGGATAGCGTTTGTCGAGGAACTTGAAAAGCTTATATATGATGATTCCCAAAACAAGAGCTGCCGCGAAAAACAGTACGGTATGTACGACCACTGCAGATGGTTTGGAGTTCGGATCCTTCATGCCGATCACGAAGGTCAGAACAATGATTCCGATGACATCGTCAATAATTGCCGCACTCATAATGGTGGTACCTGTTTCTGATTTCAGGTAACCAAGCTCCTGAAGCGAAGCAACGGTAATGCTGACGGAGGTGGCTGTCAGGATCACACCGGTAAAGACGGCCGAATAAAACTGGTCGGAACCGGATGGCGCGAATCCGTAATAACAGGAATAAAGAAGATATCCGCCGGCAAGGGGAACTGCAACACCGCAGCAGGCAATCAGGAAAGCTTTCCATCCGGTACGCATCAGATCGCGGAGGCTGGTCTGCAGACCTGCAAAAAACATCAGAAGTACCACGCCGATTTCAGCCATGCCGCTGATGAAATCGCTCTGCTGTACAAGTCCAAGAACGCTTGGGCCAATCAGAAGACCGGCAATGATTTCGCCCACTACCTGAGGAGCTTTTAATTTAGCAGCAATCAGGCCGCAGAGTTTGGCAGAGATCAGGATAATAGCCAGGTCTTTAAAAAGTTCGTATGTTTCCATATTTCTCAATCCCTTCTTCTTTTTTTGAACAGACGCATTATAGCACCGGAAAAATGGAAACGCAATATGAAAAATCACCAACAAAAAACAGAAAAAAAGGATTTTTATATCCAAAAAAATGGTAATGTGTTATAATGGAAAAGTGTAATAGAAAAATGAATGTAATAATAACACAAATAAGAGGAGTATAAATCAGCATGAAATTTGTTTCGTGGAATGTAAACGGAATCAGAGCCTGTATCACAAAAGGTTTTGAAGATCGTTTCCGGGAGCTGGATGCGGATATTTTTTGTCTTCAGGAGACAAAATGTCAGCAGGGACAGGTGGAACTGGAGCTTCCGGGATATTATCAGTACTGGAATTATGCAAACAGAAGAGGATATTCCGGCACAGCGATATTTACGAAAAAAGAACCCCTTTCCGTATCCTATGGAATGGGAATCGAAGAACACGACAAGGAAGGCCGTGTGATTACCCTGGAATTCCAGGAATTCTTTTTTATTACGGTATATACGCCGAATTCCCAGAATGAGCTTCAGCGTCTGGAATACAGGATGCAGTGGGAAAAGGATTTTCTGGATTATCTTCTGAAGCTTCAGGAGACAAAGCCGGTCATTGTCTGCGGAGATATGAATGTGGCACATCAGGAGATCGATCTGAAGAATCCGAAGACAAACCGGAAAAATGCCGTTTTTACCTATTAATAACGATCCTGTTTTTCCATTGTTCTGGTGCATGGATTTATTGACACATTCCGTTATTTTTATCCGGATCTTGAAGGAGCATATTCCTGGTGGTCCTATCGTTTCCGCGCCAGAGAAAAAAACGCCGGATGGAGAATCGATTATTTTCTTGTCTCCCCCTCTTTGAAAGAGAGACTGGAGAGTGCAGCCATTCACAGCTCTGTTATGGGCTCCGATCATTGTCCCGTTGAATTAAATCTGAAAGACTGACAAACCAGTGTGCTGGAAAGTTGTCAGCACATAAGAAGAGACCTGCCTGCGAACACAGAAGCAATTGACAGAAAAAGGAGGACATACTATGGCATCCAGAGGTATTACGCGGATCAGTGCCGGATATCCGCTGGTTCTTGGCGTCAACAAAATAGCCGGGGGATATAATTTTGCACTGGAAATACCCGATCAATCGGAAGCATCTCTTTTATTGTATCGAAAGAAAAACGAAGAACCGGTGAGAGAGATCCCCTTCTTGGAAGGAGGAAGAAACGGAAGTGTCAGCACGCTGTTTCTGGAAGGAATCCGGCCGGAGGAATATGAATATAATTTTCGGATAGACGGAAAAGTCGTTCAGGATCCATATGCCTACAGGATTCTGGGAAAGGAGCAATTTGGGGTGCCTGTGGAAACGGAAAAAGTTCACCAGGTACGCTGCGGCTTTTTATCTGAGAAGCCTTTTGACTGGGAAGAGGACAAAAGTCCTTTCCTTCCCATGGAAGATATGATCCTGTATAAGCTTCATGTGAGGGGCTATACAAAACAGGCAAAGATCAATGCCCGGAAAAGAGGAACCTTCAGCGGTCTTGCGGAGATGATCCCTTATCTGAAGGAGATGGGAATCAATGCGGTGGAGCTGATGCCGGCCTGTGAATTTCCGGAGCTTCTTCCGGAGGAGCCATCCAGAGGAATGGTTACCACAAAAAAAGATAATAAACTGAACTACTGGGGATATCTGAAAGGCTTTTATTTTGCGCCGAAAGCTTCTTACTGTGCTACAAAAGAACCGGACCGGGAATTCCGTGAGATGGTGAAGGCACTGCACAAAGCCGGAATCGAATGCATTATGGAATTTTATTTCCCCGCGGATACCAATCCTTTTGTGGTTCTTCGGGCCCTTCAGTTCTGGAATCTGTACTATCATGTGGACGGATTTCACCTGATCGGAGGCGGAATTCCCATGGAGATGCTTCTGAAGGACAGTGTCCTTTCTCATACAAAACTGTTTTTTGACAATCTGCCGCAGGGGGGAATTCCGGAAGAACGGTATATCGGACAGAGAACTCTCGGGGAATACAATGCCGGCTTCCTTCAGGATATGCGGAGATTCCTGAAAAGTGATGAGGATACGGTTTCCGGTGCCATGCGACGCATCCGGGAAAACAGCCGGACTCATACAGCCGTTCATTTTATGTCATTTCAGGATGGATTTACTCTGGCAGACTCCGTATCGTATAACTATCGCCATAACGAGGAAAACGGGGAAGACAACCGGGATGGAAGCAGTTATAATTATTCCTGGAACTGCGGGATCGAGGGTCCCAGCAGGAAGGCGGGAATCCGCCAGATGCGTGAGAGACAGATGCGCAATGCGTTTCTGATGGTGCTGCTCAGCCAGGGAATTCCCATGATCTATGGGGGAGATGAATTTGCAAATTCACAGAATGGAAATAACAATGCCTATTGCCAGGATAATCCCATCGGATGGACAGACTGGAAGAATTTCAGGAAAAATGAGGAACTCCTGAAATTTGTAAAGGAAGCCATTGCATACAGAAAGGCTCATCCGGTATTCCGGAGCAAAAAAGAGCTGAAGGGCGTCGATTATCTGACAAAGGGATTTCCGGATATTTCTTTCCACGGAGAACGCGCCTGGTACTGCAACGAAGAAAATACTTCCCGGCTTCTTGGGGTTCTTTACTGCGGAGCCTATGCCCAAAAAGAGGACGGGACATCGGACTGTCCTGTTTATGTAGCATATAATTTTCACTGGGAACCAAGGAAAATCGCTTTGCCGAATCTTCCGGATCATATGGTTTGGAAGAAGGTGGCAGATACTTCGGAAAATCCGGAAGGAAGCTATTTCCGGGAATCTCAGGAGGAATTTCAGAAGACAATTGAAATTGCCCCCCGCAGCATCGCTGTGCTGGAAGGCAGGTAGGAGGCGAAAGGCATGCACCCATGGCTGCATTTCAAGACAATTACAAAGCATAAGCTTCTGGTCATGAAGTACTGTTTTCAGATTGGACTGTATAAGCAGGGACTTCTTCATGATCTTTCCAAATACTCGCCCACAGAGTTCCTGGTGGGCTGCCGTTATTATCAGGGCAGCCGAAGCCCGAATAATGC
Source organism: uncultured Blautia sp. (assembly GCA_945872375.1). Taxonomy (GTDB): domain Bacteria; phylum Bacillota; class Clostridia; order Lachnospirales; family Lachnospiraceae; genus Blautia_A. The sequence goes on from CAMBYR010000114.1 coordinate 4,916, forward strand.
GGAACGGGAAGAGAAGGGAGTCTCTCTTTCCTGGCTGCATCATCAGGGAAGAAACCGCCATCATTTCGAATACTGGGTGGACTATTCCCTGGATGATGAACATGTGATCATGGGAGCACCGATGCCGCGAAAATATATTGCGGAAATGATCATGGACAGGATCAGTGCTTCCAGGACCTACCGTGGGGATGCCTATACAGACCGTGACCCGCTGGATTATTATCTGAAGAGCAAGGACAGCCTCTGGTTTATTCATCCGGATACAAAGAAAGACCTGGAAGCTCTTCTTCGGATTCTGGCGGATCATGGGGAAAAGAAAACCCTGTCGTATATTCGGCGTGTTTATCTGAAAAAAATATGAGAAAGAGGTGTCTTTTTTGAAAAAATATGATTATCTGATCGTTGGCGCTGGTCTGTTTGGCGCCGTTTTTGCACATGAAGCTGCCAAAAAAGGCAAAACCTGTCTGGTAGTGGACAAGAGAAGCCATATTGGCGGAAATATTTACACAGAGGAAGTGGAGGGCATCCAGGTACACCGGTATGGTGCCCATATTTTCCACACGTCCAATAAAAAGGTCTGGGATTATGTGAACCAGTTTGCGGAATTTAATCACTTTGTCAATTCCCCCATTGCCATTTACAAAGATGAACTGTATAACCTGCCGTTCAATATGAATACCTTCCATCAGCTCTGGGGAGTGCGGACACCGGCAGAGGCTCAGGCGAAGATTCGTGAGCAGATCACCAGAATGCACATTACCCATCCGAAAAACCTGGAGGAGCAGGCCCTTGCGCTTGTCGGACAGGATGTCTATGAAAAACTGATCGAAGGCTATACCAGAAAACAATGGGGAAGAGAATGCCGTGATCTGCCGTCCTTTATCATCAAACGTCTTCCTCTTCGCTATACTTATGACAACAACTATTTTAAGGATCCCTATCAGGGTATTCCAAAAGGCGGCTATACCAATATCGTCCGCAAGCTGCTGGAAGGCGTGCAGGTGGTGCTGAATACAGATTTCCTGGAAAACCGGGAGGCACTTTCGGCACAGGCAGACAGGATCCTCTTTACAGGTATGATCGATGCCTATTATGATTTCTGCTATGGAGAACTGCAGTACCGCTCCCTTCGTTTTGAGACAGAAACGCTGGATATGGAAAACTATCAGGGAAATGCAGTGGTAAACTATACCGATTATGAGGTTCCCTATACCAGGGTTATTGAACACAAGCACTTTGAATTCGGCATCCAGCCCAAAACAGTCATCACCAGAGAATATTCTGCAGAGTGGAAGCCGGGAGCAGAGCCCTATTATCCGATCAATGACCAGAAAAATGATGAACTGTTTGCAAAATATGAAAAACGTGCGCTGGAAGAGCCCAATGTGATCTTCGGCGGACGTCTTGGCATGTACCGTTACATGGATATGGATAAAGTGATTGAAGAAGCACTGAATCTGGCAGAGACAGAGCTGAGCTACGAATCATGTGAAGAATAAAGGAATACAGAAAGGGGAATATTATGGATACACCTACAATTGCGGCATATTACCGTGAGTCTGACCCGCTGAAGCGCATAGCTCTTCTGGAACGGGCAGTGGCAGAGGGAGAAGATACCGAAGAAAATGCGATTCGAAAGGAACTTTGGGAAATCCGGTACGGAGAAGCCGCTGAGACAGGCAAGGGTGCCAGAGCAGATGGTTTTCTGGCTTTGTGGATGGTGCTGGAATACAACCGGGATGCAGGAAAGAAGCTGTTTGGTTCCGGCCGCGCGAATAAGGAAATCATAAAAACTCTGAACAAGCTTCGTTTTGAGGAAATACAGAACAAAAGTGATCTTCATCGGGAACTCCTTTACCGCGAATGCGTTCACATGGTTCAGCTTTATATGAATCTTTGCCAGAAGGATAAAAACTACAGCAGTCTTCTGCTTGGAATGATCAGCATGAGTGACGATCGTGTAAAAGATAAGATTCGCGCAGATATCCGTGAAACCGCAGTGAAGCTTCCGGCAGAACTGAAGCTGGAGAAAGAACTGTCTATGATCACAAAAGCGGCAAGTGAAGATTTCATGAACTTTGAGGTCAAACAGGGCGA
>CAMBYR010000115.1 GCA_945872375.1 uncultured Blautia sp.
TTCTGATCTGCTTTTTCCTGTTTGCCAACGGACTTCCGGCCATTGCAAAGATTGGCCCGCTGAAGTTTCTGACAGGAACGGAATGGAGGCCGTCCAATAACGTATTCGGAATTCTGCCCATGATCGTAGCCAGCCTGTACGTAACGGGAGGAGCGATCGTGGTGGGCGTTCCCATAGCCATATTTACAGCGGTATTTATGGCAAGATACTGCCCGAAAAAAATCTATAAGCCACTAAAATCAGGCATTGAACTGATGGCCGGAGTACCATCGATCGTATACGGTTTCTTTGGTCTGGTCCTTCTGGTACCGCTGATCAGAACTCTGTTCGGCGGAACAGGAACCAGTATGCTGGCGGCATCCCTTTTGCTGGGAATGATGATTCTGCCGACCATTATCGGTCCGACAGAATCTGCCATCAGAAGTGTGCCTGAAAACTACTATGAAGGTTCACTGGCCCTTGGGGCAACAAAGGAGAGAAGCATCTTTTTCGTCATGCTTCCGGCAGCAAAATCAGGAATTCTGGCAGCCGTTGTCCTTGGAATCGGCCGTGCGATCGGTGAAACCATGGCGGTGATCATGGTGGCAGGAAACCAGCCCAGAATGCCAAAAGGTCTTCTGGAAGGTCTTCGAACACTGACAGCAAACATTGTAACAGAAATGGGATATGCATCAGGTCTCCACAGAGAAGCGCTGATCGCAACAGCCGTCGTTCTGTTCGTATTTATTCTGATCATTAACTTAAGCTTATCGCTGCTGAACAGGAGGTCCGAGCATGAAAAGTAAATCCTCTGCGCTTCTTAAAATTTTAACGGTTCTGGCGGCTGTACTGACATTTTTTATGCTGCTGTTTCTGGTAATCTATATTCTGGTAAAAGGAATTCCATATCTTACGCCGGATCTGTTCAGCCTGAAATACACCTCAGAAAACGTTTCCTTGATGCCGTCGCTGATCAATACATTTATCATGACGATCACGTCTCTGGTGATTGCAGCACCTCTTGGGATTTTTGCAGCCATTTATCTGGTGGAATACGCCGGAAAAGGCAGCCGACTGGTTGGGATCATCCGCATTACGGCAGAAACGCTTTCCGGAATTCCGTCTATCGTATATGGACTTTTTGGTATGCTGTTCTTTGTTACGGCACTGCACTGGGGAATGTCTCTGCTTGCAGGTGCATTTACGCTGGTGATCATGGTGCTTCCCCTGATCATGCGTACCTCTGAGGAGGCGCTGAAGGCCGTACCGGATTCCTACAGAGAAGCAAGCTTCGGACTTGGGGCAGGAAAGCTTCGGACGATTTTCACCATTGTGCTTCCTTCTGCAGTGCCTGGAATTCTTGCCGGAGTGATCCTGGCTATCGGACGAATCATCGGTGAGACAGCAGCGCTTCTTTATACAGCAGGAACTGTGGCGGAAGTGCCCGGCAGTCTGATGGGATCAGGACGAACACTGGCACTGCATATGTATGTTCTCTCCAGTGAGGGACTTCATATGAATCAGGCATCCGCGACAGCAGTTGTGATCCTTCTGTTTGTTCTGGTGATCAATGGATTGTCCGGAATGGTGGCAAAAAGAATTGCGAAAGGATAAATCATGAGCGAGAAAACAAAAATTTCCATAGAAGATATGAATCTCCATTATGGCAAATTCCATGCACTGAAAAACATTAATATGCAGATTCCGGAAAAGGAAATCACTGCATTTATCGGCCCCAGCGGATGTGGAAAATCCACCCTGCTGAAATCGCTGAACCGGATGAATGATCTGGTGGAGGGATGTGTGATCACAGGAAATATTACTCTTGACGGGGAGGATATTTACGGAGATATGGATGTGAATCTCCTTAGAAAAAGAGTAGGAATGGTGTTCCAGAAACCCAATCCGTTTCCGATGAGCATCTATGACAACATCGCTTATGGTCCCCGTACCCACGGAATCCGTTCCAAGGCAAAGCTGGATGAAATCGTGGAAAAATCCCTGCGTGATGCAGCAATCTGGGATGAAGTAAAAGACCGTCTGAAAAAGAGCGCTCTTGGAATGTCGGGAGGTCAGCAGCAGCGTCTTTGTATTGCCCGGGCGCTTGCCGTGCAGCCGGAGGTACTTCTGATGGATGAGCCTACATCGGCGCTGGACCCCATCTCCACGTCCCGAATCGAAGAACTGGCACTGGAATTAAAGAAAGACTATACGATTGTGATCGTCACGCATAACATGCAGCAGGCGACTCGTATTTCCGATAAAACAGCGTTCTTTTTACTGGGCGAGGCTGTGGAATTTGATGATACGGACACACTGTTTTCCATGCCGAAGGATAAACGGACGGAAGACTATATTACGGGAAGATTTGGATGATACAGACAGTCAGAGGTATGAAATCTCTGGCGATGACTGGGAGGTTTGGTGATATGCCTACACATTTTGAAATTCAGCTTGAGGAGCTTCATACCAATTTGGTCACTCTGGGAGAGCTTTGTGAAGAGGCCATTACGCTTTCTGCAAAGACGCTGGAAAGTCAGGATCCGAAAATGGCGAAGCAGGTATTTGCAGCGGACAGGGAGATTGAGAAAAAGGAACGGGAGCTGGAAGCTCTTTGTATGTATCTGCTTCTTCATCAGCAGCCTGTTGCAGGAGATCTCCGTCAGATTTCTGCGGCACTCAGAATGATTTCTGATATGGAACGAATCGGAGATCAGGCAGCGGACATTGCAGATATGTCAAAATTTATTGATAAGACTGATGTCCATCTTCCGGAAATTGTCAGTAAAATGACAGATACAACGGTAGAGATGGTCACAGAAAGTGTTCGTGCCTTTGTCAAAACAGATCTGGACCTTTGCCGTAAGGTGATCAATGATGATGACAAGGTGGATGAAGCGTTTAATGAGATCAAGGAAATTCTGGCCCGGATGATTTCTGAGCAGAAGCTGGATGCGAAAGCAGCCCTGGATCTTCTGATGATCGCCAAATATCTGGAGAGAATCGGAGATCATGCAGTGAATATTGCGGAATGGGTGGAATATTCCCTCACCGGTATTCACAGAAACAACGAACATCAGAATATATAAAAATAAAAATAACGCCGGGATGCAGATTCCCGGTGTTTTTTTCGCCCTTTCCCCATCAGGTGAAAAGAATATATTCAAATGGTTAATTCTATGATTGCCATAGAGCACAGAGGATGATAGAATAATCGAAATAACGTATGGGGGAGGAAAAATATGCAATTTATCAAAAAACTATTTGCTCCGGTGGATATGACCATGGGGGTGCCATGGGAAAAGATTCTTTTATTTACGGTGCCCATGCTGATCGGAAACATCGCTCAGCAGCTTTATAATACAGTGGACAGTGTGGTGGTCGGAAATTATGTGGGGGATAATGCTCTGGCGGCCGTTGGAAGTGCGGGGCCGATCGTCAATCTTCTGATCGTGCTGTTTGTGGGAATCAGTATGGGAGCCAGCATTATGGTTTCCCAGTATTTCGGCGCCAGAGACAGGGAAGCACTGTCTCATACCATTGGGAACTGCATTGTGCTGACAATCATTGCATCGGTGCTTGTAACTGCAATGGGCGTGGTGATTTCCAGGCCACTTTTGGTGCTTCTGAAAACACCGGACAGTATTCTGGACTGGTGTACTTCTTATTTACATATTATGTTTATCGGATCGCTGGGACTGGCGTTTTACAATATTTTGAGCGGTGTGCTCCGCGGCCTTGGGGATTCCATTTCCGCACTGCTTTATCTGATCGTAGCCAGTGTGCTGAATATTATTCTGGATCTGTTTTTCGTGATCCGACTTGACATGGGCGTAAGCGGTGTGGCACTTGCCACAGCCATTGCGCAGGGAATTTCAGCCGTACTCTGTGTCCTGAGGCTGTATCAGATGAAGCATCTGTTTGATATGAAGCTTTCCTATATCCGCTGGAATGGAAAATATGCAGGCAATATCATTCGCCTTGGCCTTCCTTCCGGTGTCACACAGGCCATTTTATCCATGTCCATGATCATTGTACAGTCGCTGACAAACAGCTTTGGTGAGCAGTTCATCGCCGCAAACGTAATTGTCATGCGAGTGGATGGCTTTGCCATGTTGCCCAACTTTTCCTTCGGAACAGCCATGACCACCTACGCAGGGCAGAATGTGGGTGCCGGCTCCTATGAACGGGTGACTAAGGGGGCCAGACAGGGCACAGCTCTGGCTCTTGGTGTTTCGGCAGTGATCACAGCCGGAATTCTCATTTTCGGAAAGGGCCTTATGGGAATTTTCACGAATACACCGGAGCTTGTGGAGCTGAGTATGCAGATGATGCGGATTCTGGCTGTGGGATATATTGCCATGGCCGTTCTTCAGAGCCTTTCCGGTGTTATGCGCGGAGCAGGAGATACGCTGACTCCTATGTGGATCTCTATTTTTCAGACCGTTTTTCTTCGTGTGCCGCTGGCCTATGGACTCTGCTGGCTGACAAGAAGCCCGGAATATCCCATCGGAAGAAAGGAGTGCATTTTCCTGTCTCTGGTGCTTGCATGGATCATCGGAACACTGATTACCTGCTTCTTCTATCTCCGGGGAGGCTGGAAAAAGAAATCGATTTTAAACAGATAGAAATAAACAGATAGAAATAACAAAAGAACGCCAAAATGGCGTTCTTTTCTGTTCAGGCTTCCCAGCGTCCGGATGCGCCGCAGGGGAGCACCAGACCGTTGCTGGATACGGGCAGGCCGATTTCCTGCGAATCCACATGTCCCTGAAAACGCTTCATTTCTGTGGAGAGCATGTAGGTAAGCACGGCAGGCGCAAGCCCGGTGGTATAGGAATTGATCAGGAAAAACAGGGGCTTGTCGCTTAAGATCTGCGTACAAAGTCTGATCAGCGGATGGATGGCATCTTCGATCTTCCAGATCTCTCCTTTAGGGCCCCGTCCATAGGAAGGAGGATCCATGATAATGGCATCATAACGATTGCCCCTGCGGATCTCACGTTCCACAAATTTCACACAGTCATCCACCAGCCAGCGGATGGGGGCGTCACCGAGACCGGAGGCTGCGGCATTTTCCTTTGCCCAGGTGACCATGCCTTTAGAAGCATCCACATGGGTAACTGATGCGCCTGCAGCCGCTGCAGCCAGCGTTGCGCCGCCTGTATAGGCAAACAGATTCAGCACTTTTACGGGACGTCCCGCTGTGCGGATCTTATTTCCGAACCAGTCCCAGTTGACTGCCTGTTCCGGAAAAAGTCCTGTATGTTTAAAACTGAAGGGTTTCAGGTGAAAGGTCAGATCTTTATAATGAATGGCCCACTGCTGGGGAAGATCAAAAAATTCCCATTCACCGCCGCCCTTTTTGCTTCTGTGGTAGTGGGCATTCATTTTTTTCCAGCCGGGCTCCCGTTTGGGGGTATCCCAGATGACCTGAGGATCCGGCCGCACCAGCAGATAATTTCCCCAGCGCTCCAGCTTTTCTCCGCAGGAAGTGTCAATGACTTCATATTCTTTCCATCCGTCAGCAATCCACATAGTATTTCGTTCCTCTCTGTCGATTATGATATATTTGTATCTGTTCCGTCCCTGCACAGAGCGTTTTGGACAGGGATAATGAACGGTAGATTTACAGGCTAATGATAGTATAGGGGAAGTCCGTGAAAAGCGCAAGCAGACATTTATAGAAAAAAGCAGTAAAATACTTGACAACCGGGAATTTGCCATACTAAAATGAGTAGATACGAGGAGAAAAATAAAGTCGTAATTCTACGGCACGAGGAGGAAGTTTATGAAAAAATATACCGAAATGAGCAGAGAAGAACTGCTTTCCCTGAAGCAGGAGCTGGATCAGCAGTATGCCGACACAAAAGCCCTGGGCCTTTCCCTTGATATGTCGCGAGGCAAACCGGGGATTGACCAGCTGAACATTTCCATGGGAATGATGGATGTGCTGTCAAGCGGCGCCGATCTCAGATGCGAAACAGGTGTGGACTGTCGTAACTATGGTGTGATCGATGGTATTCCGGAAGCAAAACGCCTTCTTGGAGAAATGTCAGAGGTAGATCCGGATCACATTATTATCTATGGAAATTCCAGTCTGAATGTCATGTTTGATACCATTGCGCGCTGTATGACGCATGGCGTTATGGGACATACTCCCTGGGGAAAGCTTGACAGGGTAAAATTCCTCTGTCCTGTACCAGGTTATGACCGCCATTTCAAGATTACAGAATTTTTCGGAATCGAAATGATCAATATCCCCATGTCTCCGGAGGGACCGGATATGGATATGGTGGAAAAATATGTCAGTGAAGATCCGGCAGTCAAGGGTATCTGGTGTGTTCCGAAATACTCCAATCCTCAGGGCTATACCTATTCAGAGGAAACGGTAAAAAGATTTGCCGCACTGAAGCCGGCAGCACCGGACTTCCGTATTTTCTGGGACAACGCATACAGCATCCATCATCTTTACGATGAAAATCAGGATTTCCTTCTGGAGATTCTGCAGGAATGCAGCAAGGCAGGAAACCCGGATATGGTTTATAAATTTACGTCCACATCCAAGGTCAGCTTTCCGGGCTCCGGTATTGCAGCCGTTGCCGCATCCAAAGCAAACCTGGATGACTTCCGCAAATATATGCAGATCCAGACCATTGGCCATGATAAGCTGAACCAGCTTCGTCATGTAAGATTTTTCAAAAATCTTGACGGACTCCATGCACACATGAGAAAACATGCAGACCTGATCCGTCCGAAATTTGAAATGGTTCTGAATACTCTGGAAACAGAGCTTGGAGGTCTTGGAATCGGAGAATGGACAAAACCGCACGGCGGATACTTTATTTCCTTTGAATCCATGGAGGGCTGCGCAAAGGATATCGTTGCGAAGGCAAAGGAAGCAGGCGTTGTGATGACGGGTGCAGGTGCCACCTATCCATATGGCAAAGATCCGAAAAATTCCAATATCCGTATTGCTCCAACCTATCCGTCTATTGAAGAACTGGAAAAAGCTG
>CAMBYR010000116.1 GCA_945872375.1 uncultured Blautia sp.
TCGGCGGATACACTACTACATCGTACTATTCGAGTATGTTTCAACAGCGGATCTCTGGAGAAGGAGCTGGTGGAAAAATATCATGGAGTGACCGCAGAAGGACTGGTGGAAAGTGCCCTGGATAAGGTAAGGATCATCGAAGATCTTGGCTATGATAATCTGGTGATCAGCATCAAATCTTCAGATGTTCTGATGTGTGCAAAAGCCCATGAACTGATTGCAGAGAAAACAGATTACCCTCTTCATGTAGGGATTACGGAGGCTGGCACCCTCTATTCAGGCAACATAAAATCGGCCATCGGACTGGGAATTATTCTTTACCAGGGAATCGGAGACACCATCCGTGTTTCCCTGACAGGAGCTCCTCTGGAAGAGGTCAAATCTGCAAAAAGAATCCTGAAAACACTGGGCCTTCGCAAAGGAGGCGTGGAAGTGGTATCCTGTCCGACATGCGGACGTACCAAGATCGATCTGATCGGTCTGGCAAATAAGGTAGAAGATATGGTACAGGATATTCCGCTGGATATCAAGGTGGCTGTAATGGGCTGTGTGGTAAACGGACCCGGTGAGGCAAAGGAAGCAGATATCGGAATTGCAGGAGGCGTAGGTGTTGGGCTTCTGATAAAAGGCGGAGAGATTGTCAGAAAGGTGCCGGAGGAGGAACTTCTTGAGACGCTGCGCCAGGAACTCCTTCACTGGGAAGAAACAGCCAGATAGATGTGAGGTTTTTGAATGGAAAAAGATTTTTTTGATGTATTTCCTACGCTGAAGGTGAAGACGGAGCTTTCAGACTGGCTGGATATGGTGACTGTGACGAAAGTCTCGTGCAATGCAGCGAAAACCCGGATCTGGGTATATATCCGCTGTGACAGATGGATCCACAAAAAGCACATTTTTGCGCTGGAGGAACAGATCGAACGGCAGTGCTTTCAGGGACTGAATATTTCTGTCACAGTGATCGAGCGGTTTTATCTTTCCGCGCAGCATACACCTGCCAATTTTCTGGAGATCTACCGATCCAGCATGGAACTGGAACTGCGGAATTACAACATGCTGGAATACAACCTGTTCAAGCGTGCAGAGATCACTTTTCCGGATGACGAGGTGATGAATCTGGTACTGCCCGATTCTGTGATCGCCAGAGAAAAAAGCGGTATTCTTGTGGAATACCTGGAGAAAGTGTTCTGTGAACGGTGTGGAATGAACCTGAAGATTCAGCTCGATTTTGCGGAACAGGAAGAAAGCCGGTATCGGAAAAATGCAGCTCTTCAGATTCGCCAGGAGGTTGCGAATGTACTGAAAAACGCCAGGATTTCTGAAGGGGAAAAACATCAGGAGACTGTACAGACGGCCGAAAAAACGGCAGGAGATAAAAAGGAAAAAGAAAGAAAAACAGAAAAAAAAGAGCAGAGTTCCAATGCAGGGAACGGCCGGCAGAAGAACGGTGGGAACTTTGAAAAAAAGGGTCAGAAGGGAGAATTTCGCGGTGGATTTCATAAGGATTCCAATCCGGATGTGATCTACGGAAGAGATTTTGAGGGAGATGCCATTGCCCTTGAGAACATCACCGGAGAGATGGGGGAAGTGGTTATCCGCTGTCAGGTCATGGATGTGGAGGCCAGGGAAATCCGCAACGAGAAAACGATTCTGATCTTCCCGGTTACGGATTTTACGGACAGCATTGTAGTGAAGATGTTCCTTCGGAACGAACAGGTTCCGGAGATAAAGGAAAGCATCAAAAAAGGCGCATTTCTGAAAATCCGGGGAGTGACCACCATTGACCGGTTCGACAGTGAACTGACCATCGGTTCCATTGCCGGAATCAAAAAGATCGCTAATTTTACGAGCAAAAGGACAGATACCAGTCCTCAGAAACGTGTGGAACTTCACTGCCATACGAAAATGAGTGATATGGACGGGGTGACGGATGCAAAAGCCCTGGTAAAACGTGCTTACGAGTGGGGACATAAGGCGATTGCCATTACGGATCATGGGGTGGTGCAGTCCTTCCCGGAAGCAAATCACTGTTTTGATGCCTGGGGCGGCTGCGTGCCGAAAGAATCGGATTTTAAGGTACTGTATGGTATGGAGGCATATCTGGTAGATGATCTGAAGGGAATGGTCACCAACGGAAAGGATCAGAAGCTTTCCGGAAGCTTTGTGGTATTCGATATTGAAACCACGGGGTTTTCTCCGCTTACCTGCAAGATCATTGAGATCGGTGCGGTCCGTGTGGAAAACGGGCAGATCACAGACCGTTTTTCCACATTTGTCAATCCCAAGGTGCCCATTCCTTTCCGCATTGAGCAGCTGACAAGCATCTCGGACAGTATGGTTATGGATGCCCCGACAGTGGAGCAGGTCCTGCCGGAATTTCTGGAGTTCTGCAAAGGAGCCGTGATGGTGGCCCACAATGCAGACTTTGATATGGGCTTTATAATGGAAAACTGCGATCAGCTGGGGATCCCTCACGATTTTACGTATGTGGACACAGTCGGTATGGCTCGTTTTCTTCTTCCGGCATTGAACCGTTTTAAGCTGGATACGGTGGCGAAGGCTGTGGGTGTTCCCCTGCAGCATCATCACAGGGCTGTGGATGATGCGGAATGTACGGCGTTCATTTTCACAAAATTTGTGGAAATGCTGTCGGAAAGAGATATTTTTGATGTTGGTGAGCTGAACCGGCAGGGCGCTGTTTCGGTGAATACCATTAAAAAGCTGCCTACGTATCATGCGATTATTCTCGTAAAAAATGAAACAGGCAGAATCAATCTTTACAAGCTGGTAAGCCAGTCTCATCTGACTTATTATCACAGACGTCCCCGGGTGCCAAAAAGCCTTTTCGAAAAATACAGAGATGGTCTGATCATCGGAAGTGCCTGTGAGGCAGGAGAACTTTATCAGGCGCTTCTTCGCAGTGCGCCGGAGACGGAAATCGCCCGCCTTGTAAATTTTTATGATTATCTGGAGATCCAGCCGCTGGGGAATAACCGGTTTATGATCGCAGATGAAAAGAATGACATGGTTCAGTCGGAAGAGGATCTCAAAGAACTGAACAGAAAGATCGTAAGGCTGGGAGAACAGTTTCAGAAGCCTGTGGTAGCCACCTGTGACGTCCATTTTATGGATCCGCAGGATGAGATTTACCGAAGGATCATTATGGCAGGAAATGGCTTTTCCGATGCAGACGATCAGGCGCCGCTTTATCTCCGCACCACGGAGGAAATGCTGGAGGAATTTTCATATCTGGGAAGTGAAAAGGCAGAGGAAGTTGTTATTACCAATACAAATAAAATTGCGGATATGATCGAAAAGATTTCGCCCATTCATCCCGATAAATTTCCGCCGATCATCGAGAATTCGGATCAGGATTTAAAGGATATCTGCTTTAAAAAGGCTCATGAGATGTATGGGGAGAACCTGCCGAAAATCGTGGAGGAACGCCTGGAAAAGGAATTGAATTCCATTATTTCCAATGGTTATGCGGTTATGTATATCATTGCCCAGAAGCTGGTGTGGAAATCCAATGATGACGGATATCTGGTAGGATCTCGAGGATCAGTAGGTTCCTCTCTGGCAGCTACCATGTCAGGAATAACGGAGGTTAATCCACTTCCGCCGCATTATATCTGTGATAACTGTAAATACAGTGATTTTGACTCTCCGGAGGTTAAAAAATACAGTGGAATGGCCGGCTGCGACATGCCGGATAAGATCTGTCCTGTCTGTGGGGAAAAGCTGAAGAAGGACGGATTTGATATTCCATTTGAAACCTTCCTTGGATTTAAAGGGGATAAAGAGCCGGATATCGACCTGAACTTTTCCGGAGAATATCAGGCAAATGCCCATAAATATACAGAGGTTATTTTTGGAAAGGGACAGACATTCAAAGCCGGAACCATTGGTACCCTTGCAGATAAAACAGCCTTTGGTTATGTGAAAAATTATTATGAAGAGCGGGGACAGCACAAACGATACTGCGAGATCAACAGGATTGTTGCAGGCTGTACCGGTGTGCGGCGAACCACAGGACAGCATCCGGGAGGAATTATTGTTCTTCCCAAGGGGGAGGAAATTGAAAAATTCACCCCGGTTCAGCACCCCGCAAACGACGAAACAAGTGATATTATCACAACACATTTTGATTATCATTCCATTGACGGAAACCTCCTGAAACTGGACATTCTGGGACACGATGATCCCACCATGATCCGAATGCTGGAGGATCTTACAGGACTTGATGCGAAGGAAGTGCCGCTGGATCAGAAGGATGTCATGTCCCTTTTTGCCAGCACGGAAGCCCTTGGAATCAAGCCGGAGGATATTGGCGGATGCAGGCTTGGCTGCCTTGGCGTTCCTGAGTTCGGTACGGATTTTGCCATGCAGATGCTGATTGATACGAAGCCGAAATACTTCTCGGATCTTGTAAGAATCGCCGGTCTGGCTCATGGTACGGATGTTTGGCTGGGCAATGCCCAGACGCTGATTCAGGAGGGAAAAGCAACCATTTCCACGGCCATCTGTACGCGAGATGATATTATGATCTATCTGATCGGTATGGGGGTAGAAAGCAGTCTTGCATTTACGATTATGGAAAGTGTGCGAAAGGGAAAAGGGCTTCGTCCGGAGTGGGAAGCAACCATGGTGGAGCACAACGTACCGGACTGGTATATCTGGTCCTGTAAGAAGATCAAGTATATGTTCCCAAAGGCTCATGCGGCTGCATATGTTATGATGGCATACCGGATCGCATGGTTCAAAGTCTTTCAGCCGCTGGCATATTATGCTGCCTTTTTCAGTATCCGTGCCACTGCTTTTTCTTATGAAACCATGTGTATGGGGCGGGAACGACTGGATTTTTATTTGTCGGAAATCCGTAAAAAAGGAGATTCTGCCACGAAAAAAGAGCAGGATTCCATCAGGGATATGCGTATTGTACAGGAGATGTATGCCCGTGGCCTGGAGTTTATGCCGATAGATCTTTACCGGGCAAAGGCACATCGTTTTCAGATCATTGACGGCAAATTAATGCCATCGCTGGACAGTATTGAAGGCTTGGGGGAAAAGGCTGCTGACGCGGTGGTTGAGGCGGCTGCAAAGGGGAAATTTCTTTCCAAAGATGATTTCCGCGACAGGACAAAGGTCAGCAAAACGGTCATCGATCTGATGGACGATCTGAAGCTGTTCGGAGACATCCCGCAGTCCAATCAGATGTCACTTTTTGATTTTACATGATATGTTCTGCTGTCGGTTCCGGCAGCAGGACAGAACGAAAACAGATAAAGGAGAAGGAATATGAAGAAAGAAGAGCTGCGTTATCTGCAGAGACTTGCAGAATTATATCCTACCATTGGAAAGGCGTCTACAGAGATCATCAATCTCCAGTCGATCCTGAATCTTCCAAAGGGAACGGAACATTTTATGTCGGACCTTCATGGGGAATATGAAGCGTTTTCCCATGTGCTCAGAAATGGTTCCGGCGCGGTGCGCAAGAAGATCGATGATGTATTCGGTCATACCTTAAGCAACAGTGACAAGCGCTCTCTGGCTACGCTGATCTATTATCCCAGAGAGAAAATGGAGCTGGTAAAAAAGACAGAAGAAGATATGGAAAACTGGTATAAGATCACGCTTTACAGGCTTATTGAGGTATGTAAGACCACTGCGTCCAAATACACCAGATCCAAGGTTCGAAAAGCTCTTCCTTCCGATTATGCCTATGTGATCGAGGAACTGATCACGGAAAAAGCGGAGGTTCTGGATAAGGAAGCCTACTATGATTCCATTGTAAATACCATTATCGAGATCGGACGGGCGGAGAACTTTATTATTGCTTTGGCAGAGCTGATCCAGAGGCTTGTCGTTGATCATCTTCATATTCTGGGTGATATTTTTGACAGGGGTCCCGGTCCCCATTTTATTATGGACCGTCTGTCCCAGTATCATTCTCTTGATATTCAGTGGGGAAACCATGATGTGGTATGGATGGGAGCTGCCGCAGGACAGCAGGCATGTATTGCAACAGTCATCCGAAACAGTATTCGTTATGATAATCTGGACATTCTGGAGGATGGCTACGGCATCAACATGCTGCCTCTGGCAACCTTCGCCATGGAAGCCTATCAGAACGATTCCTGTAAGGTTTTCGAACAGAAGGGGGCTGCATATTACAATGTGATGGAAGAAGAACTGGGAAGGAAAATGCATAAAGCGATTGCCATCATCCAGTTCAAGCTGGAAGGACAGCTTCTGCGCCGTCACCGGGAATTCCAGATGGATGACAGATGTCTTCTGCACAGGATCGATCCGCAGAAGGGAACGATTACCATGCCGGATGGAAAGGAATATGAGCTTCTGGATAAGAACTTTCCTACCGTGGACTGGAAGCACCCCTATGAGCTTACGGAAGGAGAAAAGGACGTTATGGAACGTCTTACCTCCGGGTTTAAGAACTGTGAAAAGCTGCAGAATCATATGCGTCTTCTGCTGGATAAGGGCGGGCTTTATAAGACCTATAACGGCAATCTTTTATTCCATGGAAGCATCCCGCTGAATGAGGATGGCACCTTTAAGGAAGTGCAGATTTACGGAAAAACCTATCAGGGAAAAGCGCTTTATGATATTCTGGAGGCCTATGTTCGAAGAGCTTTCTATGCCGTTGATAAGGAAGAACGGCGTAAGGGCTGTGATATACTCTGGTATATCTGGGCAGGGCCCAATTCTCCTCTGTTCGGCAAGGATAAAATGAGTACATTTGAACGGTATTTTATTGCGGATAAAGAAACTCATAAGGAGAAAAAGAACGCCTACTATCAGCTTCTGGAGAATGAAGAGGTGGTAAATTCCATGCTGAAGGAATTTGGCCTTGATCCTGCAGAAGGTCATATTATCAACGGACATGTGCCTGTTCATCAGAGCAATGGAGAGAGTCCGGTGAAGTGCAATGGAAAGGTAATCGTCATTGACGGCGGCTTCTCCAAGGC
>CAMBYR010000117.1 GCA_945872375.1 uncultured Blautia sp.
TTTCAAAGAACTTGTCGATGGTGACAAGAGTCTCTTCATCGAAATCATCCGGCGATTTGTTGCCGAAAATCTCTCTGATAAACATTTTACACAGAGGAATCGGAAGCTGATAGATCAGACGGCCAATTCCAAGTGAACTGTAAGCAATGACATCTTTTTCTCCAAAGAAGATTTTTCCGACATCGAGAGCCATTCTCGCTTCTTTGTAAGAACGGGAGACCTCCTTCAGTTCATTCACGATTGTTCCATATGCAATATGCGTACCGGTTTCTTTATTTAATCCAAGAGCATCCAGAATCGTATTGGCAAGTTTATCCATTTCCGGATAGCCTTCCCCTTCCTCCAGCTCCTTGACAATGATGATGCTTCTTTCGTCTACAGCCGTAATAAAGTCCTTGCTCTTTCCGCTGAACAGGCTCTTTACCGTTTCGATGGAATTCAGATCCTTTTCCTGCTGCATTTCCAGGATCATGACCACACGCCGCACGTCTGCAGCGATATGGAGCTTTTTGGCACGATTATAGATATCCACGAGGAGCAGATTATCCAGAAGAAGATTCTTGATAAAGCTGTCCTTGTCAAAACGCTCTTTATAGGCAATAATCAGATTCTGAATCTGGAAAGCCGCAAGCTTTCCTACCATATAAGTATCCTCGTCATCCCCATGGGCGACCAGAATATATTCCAGCTGATAATCATCACATACTTTGAAGTATTGGAATCCCTTCACTAGCTGGCTGTCAGCCTGAGATTCCACAAATGCCTGAATATCTCCCTGCTGAATGGTAAAATCTGTAAAAGTGGACGCCAGAATTTTGCCTTCCGTATCTGTAATACAGAATTCTGTTCTGGATATTTCTTTTAAACCTTCCAATGTATTCTGAAGTACCTGATTCGATATCATCTGCTTCCATCCCTTCTCACATTTTTTCGTGAATCTCTTCTGTCGTCATTGCTCTATTTTCCGGTAAGCATAACATTTTCCTATTTTTTTTGTACATCTAGTGCTATTTTAATACATATTCACCAAAAAAAAAAGAGGAAAGTTGAAATTTTTTACAAAAAATCATGTGATTTTTCTTGCACTTTTATCAAACAGGCCTTAATTCCTGCCAGAGCTATTTTTACAGGCCTCCATTTTCCAGGAATCCCTGCCCATGCACTTCCCGTGCATCTGATACGATCACGAAAGCGCCGGGATCGATCTCATGTATTTTTTCTTTCAGCTTTACGATCTCTTTTTTACTCACCACGCAGAACAGCATCAGCTTTTCCTCGCCGGAATACATGCCTCTGGCAGATATTCCCGTAACACCGCGGTCAATATCTTCCATGATCATTCTGGAAATTTCTTCCGGTTTTTCCGTAATAATATATGCCGCCTTTGAGAATTTCAGGCCTTCAATGATTCCGTCAGACACCTTTGTTACAAGAAATACGGCAATGATCGCATAAAGCGCACGCTGAATGCCAAATACATAAATGCCCACCACGATCACAAGGCCGTCTATGATCTGAAGAAT
Source organism: uncultured Blautia sp. (assembly GCA_945872375.1). Taxonomy (GTDB): domain Bacteria; phylum Bacillota; class Clostridia; order Lachnospirales; family Lachnospiraceae; genus Blautia_A. The sequence continues at coordinate 1,524 of CAMBYR010000117.1, forward strand.
CTGGGCAATGGAATAATGGGGCAGACGCTTCTGAATAATCGCTGCCATCATATCTGTTCCGCCTGTGGTTCCCTGCCCCAGAAATACCAGGCCGATGCCGATTCCCTGGATCACTCCTCCATAAACTGCGGAAAGCATCAGGTCTCCTCCGGAAATGTCCCAGGCAGGAAGAACCGCCAGCCAGAAGGTAATGGCCGCATTCCCGATCAGTGCCTTCTTAATAAAAGAAAATCCCATCAGCTTCATCCCGGCCAGAAACAGCGGAATATTCAGTACAATGTTGGTGATCCACAGCGGAATGCCGCCTCCCGGGATTCCCGCCGTCCACCTTTTGATAATAATTGCCATGCCGGAAAACCCGCCTGTTACAAGACCTGACACATCAAAACAGCCATTGATCGCCAGAGCCATCAGTGCCGTACCAATGATAATCAGCAGATCCTCCACATACCATGCTTTTTTTCTGGATAACTTCATGCTTCTGTCACCTCACCTGTTTGTTGCTTTACCGTAAAAAAATGTCTCTAATGTGAAAGGAACGGGAGACAGCGCAAGCTGCTTCCCGTTCCGGAAAAACATTTATTTTTCTGACCTGTTTACAAATTTAATAAAGTAGTAGCTCTCCATAATCTGAAAATACCGGATGATCCTGGGATACAGGGGTTCTGCCTTTTCTCCAAATTCTTCATGAACCAGTGCCGCAATATCCGCCACTGTCTTTTTTCCGTCGATCTGCGGCCAGATAAAGCTTCCGTTCACATCCAGATGTACTTTTGTATAACGTGGTTTGTTAAACAGCTTCTGTGCAATGGTGTGAAACCATCCTCTGTTTTCCACTTTGATAATCACACGATTTTTCAGGTCCCTGCTCCATTCAAGCTCAGGAGAATGTTCAGGGATCAGATCCAGATAATTGATCTGAGGCTCATTCTTTTTTTTCATTGTTTTCATCAGGCTTTTTTCTTTTTATTCCATACAGAGAATTTCAGCAGACAGAGGATCATCACTGCCATGAGAACCACGCCGCCGATATTTCCAAAGTCTACGCTTAATCCCAGGCCCACGCCTGCAACTGCAAGGATTGCCAGTGCAATACCCACCAGACCTTCGCCTGCGATCATTCCGGCACAGAACAGCGTTCCGTCGGTCGCCTGAGCTTCCTTTGTCTTTTCGTCCACATGTTTTCTGCTGTCCATCAGAAGACGAACCACGCCGCCGATCATGATGGTTGCATTCAGGTAAATCGGAAGGTAAAGACCAATGGCAAATGGCATTACCGGGATTCTTAAGATCTCAAGACCAAGAGCCAGGAATACCCCTACGAAGACAAGCGTCCAGGGAAGATTTCCTCCCATGATTCCTTCTACGATCATCTTCATCAGGCCTGCCTGAGGAGCAGGAACCTCTGCTGTACCGTATCCCCATGCTGCATCCAGAAGATATAACACTCCGCCGATGGCCAGACCGGAGGCAACGATACCGATCAGCTCACCGATCTGCTGTTTTTTCGGTGTAGCACCAAGAAGGAAACCGGTCTTTAAGTCCTGAGAGGTATCACCTGCAATCGCAGCAACGATACAGATTACGGAACCGATTGCAATGGCACCGGTCATTCCCTTGATTCCTGTATCACCGGAGGCCTTGATTGCAAATGTGGCGATCAGAAGTGTGGCAATCGCCATACCGGAAACCGGGTTGTTGGAGCTTCCGATCATACCAACCATACGGGAAGAAACCGTTGCAAAGAAGAAGCCAAAAATAACAATGATCAGCGCGCCAAGGAAATTCACCGGAATTGCCGGAACAAACCAGATGATCAGTACCATGGCTGCAATTCCCGCAAAAATCGCTCCCATGGGAAGATCCTGTGCAGTTCTTGCTGTGCTGGTGTTTTTGCTTCCTTTCATGCTTTTCATGGAATCACGGAAGGTGGTAATGATCAGCGGCAGGGATTTGATCAGAGAGATCAGACCGCCTGTTGCGATGGCACCTGCACCGATATATTTTACATAGGTACTCCAGATGGCTGCTGCCCCTCCGTCTGCATAAAGTTCGGCAATGGTGATGCCCGCTTTTGCAGGATACAGGGAAATGTCCGGTCCGAACAGACAGATCAGCGGAATGATGACCATCCATCCAACCAGAGATCCAACAAACATATAGGAAGAAATTCTCGGTCCCACAATGTATCCCACACCAAGAAGGGCCGGATATACTTCCATACCGATTTCACCCTTAAAGGATTTGAAGGCCATGGCAACATCTGCCGGAATCACTTTGAGACCGTCTACCACAAATTTGAAAAGTGCGGCAAGACCCATACCGGAAAATACGGTAGAGGCGTTGGAACCGCCCTCTTCTCCTGCCAGAAGAACATCCGCACAGGCGGTTCCTTCCGGATACAGTAACGTTGCATGCTCTTTAACGATCAGAGCGTTACGAAGAGGTACCATAAACAGGACACCAAGGATACCGCCGCAGAGAGCGATCAGGGTGATCTCCACAAGACTCGGCTTATCACATAACCCCTCGTTCGCCCACAGGAACAATGCCGGCATGGTGAAAATCGCTCCCGCCGCCAGAGATTCTCCTGCGGAACCAATGGTCTGTACCATATTGCTCTCCAGGATGGAGTTTTTCTTCATGATGACGCGAATGACGCCCATGGAAATAACTGCTGCCGGAATGGAAGCAGATACAGTCATACCTACACGAAGACCAAGATATGCGTTGGCCGCTCCGAATACGACTGCGAGTATAATACCCATTACTATAGAAGTAACGGTAAATTCCGGTGTGATCTTCTCCGCCGGAACATAAGGTTTGAACTCTTTATTCTCGTTCATTCATTTCCTCTCCCTTGTATATTTTACGGATTCAGCAAGACCCGTAGGCACTATTATATCGGAAAGGCCCTGTTTTTTCAAGCCATATTCCTGTGAAATATTTATACATTAACTCCCTGGCTTTTTCTTCTGAACAGATACCATTGTTTCACATATGCAGGGAATTTATTCATCCTGATCAAGCTGTTTTGTCAGGTAACGTCCCACGATCCGGGAGAAGCCGGAAATATCACGAATATAGGCAAAATCCTTGCCGAAAATCTTTTTTTCCGTCTGAAGATCCTTTTCCTCTCCGGCAAATACACCCAGCACGCTGACTCCCAGATTCCGAAGCCTCCGCACCTCCGTTGCCGTATCTGCAACGGCATATTTTCCCTGATAAGGCTGGGGATTTCTGGCATTTGGCCGGTTGACGATCACATCGTAGGGACGTCCGTCACTTAGCACGATCAGTATTTTTTTCTCTTCTTCCCGCTGCAGCAGTCCGTATCCCACGGTTTTCAGCGCAAGGCCGTCACGATTGTTGGAGGAGGTCACATAGTTAAATATATTCTCATTTTCCTCACGGGGATCATCATACTCCCGAAAGCGATGAAGGATCGTATAATCCCAGAAAGTACAGAAACTCATCACGCGATGGGGGATCTCCACATTGCTCAGCGCTTCACTGATCATATATGCCTGAAGAGCCACCTCGCCCTGGCGGCTCATCTGGGAACCGCTGGCGTCGATCAGCACATCCACCACAAAATCCCTGGCATCTCCTTTCAGCTCCCGCTGAAAAATGCTGGCCTCCCGGCTTCGTCCCACCCGCCACAGACGTGACGGCACGATCGTTCCTCTGTCAGAAAAAACATGGGTCGTCTCACTTCGAAGCACCAGCGACTTTTTCAGAAGCTCCGTAAGCGCACTGATATTTCGTTTTACCATCCTGTGTTTTTCATGATATAGCCAGATATTTTTATTTCTCAGGCGTTTGGCATACTCGTATTGATAATTGCGCTTTACCGGATTTTTCAGGATTCCTTCCGTAAAATACAGGCTGCAGTCACTGTGGATATCCCGGCACATAAGACTGTTCATCCGCTTTTCTTCCCTCGGCGTCAGATAAGTGCTGCCAAAATTCAGCTCCACATACGTATGCGCCTTTTCCAGCACCTCAGGCGGAAGCACTGTGACCTTGTGCTGTGTATTTCTCTTTTCTTCCATTTCCTCGGTAACAGAAGCGTTTTCCAGCCCGGTCATGCGGTTGGAAAGCTGTTCCACATAAGCCTCCAGGGCCTCCTCATACATTTCCTCGGACAGATAATCCTCCCAGCCAAACTCCGTCAGCTCTTCCAGGGTCACCGCCATCACATCCGAAAGGCTTCCGTGCGTTTTCTCAAACTCAGGATCCACCACCGTATTATAAACACGGTCAATGATCCGAATCAGCTCCATGGTATCCGCCGCATCTCTCGCCTGATAGACCATATTCCGGTATTCCTCCAGGCGCTTTTCCACCGGATATCCGCTGCTGCATAAATGATCCCGCAAAACAGCGATTTTGAGCCTTCCAAGCCAGTCTCCCTCGCCGGGCAGGATCTCGAACTCCTGATCCAGAATATCCTCAAAGGTCTGAAGCTGCATCGTCCGCACTCCCGGCCGTTCCTGGCACAGCCGGTCTCCAATGGCCTCCTCGATACAGAGCTGGGCCGCCACAGTCAGAGCCCCTTCCTCCGCCTGCAGAAAAACCTTCTTTACCAGATACAGGCCAAGAAGGTTTTTGTCATAGAACCGCGCAAGTGCTCCCTGTTTGATTCCGTCGTAAAGGGCAATGGCCCTGGAACGGAGAAACAGAGAGACATCCGGCTTCATTTCCAAAGTATAATCGCCGCTTACCGTCCAGAGAAGATTCCGGATCCTGTTTTCCAGTTCCAGACGGTAATCCTCGATTTCCAGTTCTTCTTCCGGTTTACGCATAGACATCTTCCCGTGTCCACTGTTCCGGAATTCTGGTACGGACAACATCCTCTACGATTTCTTTTTCAAACACATCGAAGGTTTTATTGATGACACCCATACGAACGGCCTGCCAGGGGGACAGACCTGCGTCCACGATCTTCACGGCAGCCAGAAGTCCGCGAAGATCCAGTGCCTTTGTGGAGATCTCACTGTTCTGTGCCTTCAGCTGGAGATCCAGAAAGACTCCGATAAACTGCGCTGCCGCCTCCTCCTTCACCTGCGGGAACATCTTCCGGAAAATAAACTGAAGTGTCTCCTCCGTCTGAGCCGGCATATCGATCACCAGAAAACGGGAAACAAGAGCCTCGTTCAGTTCCTTTGTTCCTGCATAACCATAATTCATCGTACCGATGAAACGTGCGGCGGGATGAAGAAGGATCCTGTCGTATCCCGGCACATCAATGGTACGCCGGTAATCCAGCGTGGCATGAAGCACGGAAACAGCATCGTTCTTTGCCATATTGATCTCATCGAGGATTCCAAATCCTCCATATTCTGCGCAGCGGTAAATGGATCCTTTCCGGA
>CAMBYR010000118.1 GCA_945872375.1 uncultured Blautia sp.
ATTGCACTTCCCAGAATCCTTGGAACAGGCTATCCCGGTTCCCGGAATCCTCTGACATTCCTGGTTATTTTTGTTCTGGGCATGTGCTTTTCCCGGTATTCCCTGTTTGAAAAGCTTGACCGGATCCGGATTCTTTCCAATGAAAAGGCAGATCAGTTTCTTCAGTTTTTTTTGGGGATCCTCCTTCTCCTGTTCACATTCCGGATATATATGGTGCTTCCATGGAGTCAGCTCTGGGAAATTTCTTTTGGATTGTGTCCCCTGGTGCTGATCTGCTTCTGCCGAAAATACATCGTCATCATACCGGGACTTCAGAAGCTTCTGATGTTCCTTGGCAGGCATTCCATGAATATTTATCTGATTCACAATGTACTGAAAAACCGGTATCTGATGGATGTTCTGTATCATTTCCGCCATTTCCTTCTGATTCCGCTGGTGCTTCTGATCATTTCCCTGATCGGATCCATCTGCATCGAATGGCTGAAAAAAATAACCGGCTATGACCGGTTCTTTCAGGCAATCCATCGAAGGATCATGAAATGATTGTAACTGTTCAGTGCCTTCACAGTTACGAGCAAAAACAGACGGATCTTCCGGCCCGTCTGTTTTGCGTCAGTACTGTTTTCTATAAATTCTCCAGCATATTCTGCCATTTTTCCGCAACTGTTTTTTCAGAATACTTCTCCGCCTTTGCCACAGCCTTCTCTCCCATCCTGTAACGAAGCTCATCGTCATGAGCAAGCTTCACCATGGCAGCCGCAAACTGATCCACATCATATTTCTCCACGATCAGTCCGTCTTCTCCGTTGGTGATCAGCAGATCCACCGGCACGATATCAAAGGAAACTACCGGCATTCCCATCTCAAAAGCCTCAATGATCACCAGGCCCCAGCCCTCCCATCGGGAGGACAGCAGATAAACGGAGGATTCCAGATAATATTTCTGCACGTTATTGGTAACACCCACAAACTGCACGCGCTCCTGAAGCCCTGCCTTCCACATTCTGTTAAATACAAGATTTCTCTGAGGGCCATCTCCGGCAATCACCAGCTTCCATTCGTCGTCCACCAGACAGAATTTCTGGAAAGCATCGATCAGAAGATCCAGCCCCTTGGCCTCCACAAACCTGGCGGCCACAAAAAACTGCTTCCGGGAAAGATCTGCTTTCTGCTCGCTTACAAAGCTGCGGGGATTGTCCATGGCAGCACATTCCAGACCCAGTTTTTCCTGAAATTCCTCACGGTCATACTCATTTAATACCACATATCTGCTCAGCTTCGGGAAATACTTCTTCATGATTTCCTCTTTTTTCCAGAACAGGATTCCCTTCTGGAGCACATAGGTGGAATAACAGTTATGCTGCCATCCGATCGTTTTCGCCTTCAGGCGATCCGCCACAAACGAAAGTGCCATGGCACATCCTGCCGTTGCAATGACCACATCGTAATCCCGGCTGTTAAAATGATCTGCCAGCTTCTGCTGAAGTTTTCTGGAAAAAAATGCATTTTTCAAGAATTCCACACACCAGGAATGGTTAAAACAACCCGTTTTATTATTCAGTACACGGATCGCGCTTCTGAAATAACGTGACGGCGTATGAGCCCGGTCTGTATATGCCCCTTCCGGAACATAATCGATCCTGATACGCTCATCCAGGCCATACATCTCTCTGTTTTCCATGTCCGGCGTATCGTGGGTCATGATGGTAATTTCATTATTTTCAATCAGTTCGTTCGCCAGAACAGTGATGACTCTCTTTGTTCCGCCCAGACGAAAAATACTGTTGGTCCATATACATATTTTCATTTCTCTGTTCCTTCTCTATCTGACAATTCCAAAATGATCCAGGATTCTTCTGCAGTAGTCATCCGTCCGATTATGTGTTTCACTCATAATAGCTTCTCTCTGCTCTTTTCCCGAATCGATTCCCTGATTTACATGAGCAAAGAATTCCTTCAGCTCTTCCAGCCTGTAAATATGCTCACCCGGCATATATTTTCTTGGATCTTCAAAAGCAAAACCCCGCGTTTTCGCATAATCATCCATGCTTTCCAGCGTAAACGCAATCGGCTTTTCCACCAGAAGGTAATCCACTGCTGCCGAAGAAAAGTCCGTGATCAGCGCATCCGTCCGCGCGATCAGCTCATACAGCTGAATATCCATTTTATTCAAAAGATCATCATCCAGGTAAAAGACATGGGGATTTTTCTGTACGTCGGCTGCCTCCTTGGGCGTTCTTCCGATTCTGTGACGCTTAATGATCAGATTCACGTCGGCCTCTGCACACATCTCCTCCAGAACATCAAGATCCAGAACAGAGTTGATCAGCGGCAGTCCGATAATGGAAGGAATGGGGTTTTTGTAATAAATCAGATCCTTTGACTGAATAAAGGTAGGCATCCAGAGGATATTTTTTCTTGGCTTCTCGCTGAGGGAAGCAAAATATGTATCCACATTGGGATTCTGTTTTTTATAAAGATCATAGCGTGGATAGCCAATCGGAAGCACCTGCTCTCTGGAACATCCAAAAAATTCGGCCTTCGTGTCAATGAAGACATTGCCCGGAACCAAACAGTAATCAAAAATATTCTGATAACCGGGCGCCCTTCGGGATGCCTTATAGCCGCACCCATGCCAGAGATTTACATAAATCTGGTCGTCCAGCTTTTTTTCCACCCAGCGGAAGACATGCGTAAACAATACATATTTCGCTGTCAGAGAATAAAAATATGCCCTTATGGTTCTCTGCCTGTGATATTTTCCGATGCTCTGGACAAATTTCACGTTTTTCGTCTGGTACTTTTTGTATAAGGAAGGATCTTCCACCAGCCACACGATCTGGTATTTATCCGTATATCCATGCTCCACCATATATTCGCAAAGGACACGGCCGTTGTCTGCATAGTCCGGCTTGGTTTCCAGAACGATCCGATTCGGTTTCGCCTTACGGATCACTTTCTTTAATAACCATATCTGAGGACACTGCAGCACGCGATACAACCCGTAAGATACTCCCATGCGCAAAGCCTGATCTTCTCCGTAAAGCTGAACCAGCTTAGTGTATCTTGCCCGAAGTCTCTTTTTTATCGATAGGTATAATTTCCTCATTTCTATCCCTTCATCACTGCAATAAAAAGCTTGTAATAATTCTATTTTTAAATTATTACAAGTTTTTCTTTTTCTCTAATATTTACTTAACAATATTATCATAAAATAGAACAGTACAGATGTCAACTAGAAATCCTTTAATTTTTCCCGAAGCATCGTTGATGAGGTATCCTTTGTATAAGGAAGGAACACCAGCCGGACTCCCAGCTCTTTCATATCCTCTCCGGTTTTTTCCCATCGTGCATTTCCCTTCCAGTCATCACCGATGTAGATCTCATCAAAACGAACCTGATTCCAGATTTCCTTCTTATCCAGAGTGCTGGTGATCACCACCTCATCCACGTATTTTATGGCACGGATAATTTCCGCCCTCTCCTTTACCGGGACAATCGGTCTTTTTTTCTTGTAAGATTCTACCAGAACATCATCATTGACCCCCACTACCAGATAGTCACAATGGCGCTTTGCATTTTTGATCAGATTCAGATGTCCGATATGAAACATATCAAATGTTCCCTGCGTGTATCCTATCACTTTCGACATGAACAATCCCTCCGCATTCTTACTTGATTCCAAAACGGTCTGCAATCCTTCTGCAGTAACAGTCTGTCACCTGGTGCATGGCCGGCATCAGTCCCCGCCGCTCTTCCCGGAACAGATCCTTCTCTTCTGCCACATGCCCCAGAAACGCCGCGATATCTTTATAATCATACAGTTTCTCTCCGGGCATATACTGCAGCGGATCTTCAAATACAAATCCTCTTTTTTCCTTATATTGTGCGTAATCGGACAGCACAAATCCTATGGGCCGATCCAGAAGCATAAAATCCACTGCCGCAGACGAATAATCCGTCAGAAGGGCATCGCAGACGCCCAGAAGCTGATACAAACGGATATCCGCCCTGTCGAGCTTCTCTTCGGAAAGAAACCGGATATTGGAATCATCCCTGCTCCGATTCCATACGGACTGAAGAGGATGCTTTTTGATGATCAGAAGCATCTCCCGTTTTTTCAGTTCCTCATTCAGCTGCTTTAATTCCTCTTCGGATTCGATTCCCGGAAGGCTGCAGGAAAATTCAATTTCTCCTTCCTGATACGCGATGATTTTACTCTGCCGGAAGGTGGGCAGCCAGATCACTGTTTTTCCTCTGCCCTCCCATTGAAACAGAAGCGTCATGATCTCTTTCCGTGATTTACCCGGGTTCATCATCCAGTCATACCGGGGATATCCCAACGGCAGAATCTTTTCCACCGGACAATGCCAGAAGTCTTTCTTTGCTTCTGCAAAAAGAGGACCCGGCACCAGTGCGTAATCAAACCGGTCCGAAGCAGTGCTTCGAAAAAGCTCTTTTTTCTGAATTCCTGCCCCTTTATATCCGCACCCATGCCACAGATTTACCGTAATCTGTCCAGGACAGTGAAACCTGTTCAGATCCGCATTATAGTGCGTAAAAAAGAAATACTTCGCCGTGGCTCCATAATAATAGGCCAGCGGACTGTTCCAGCCATATCTGTTTTCCGCCGTCACAAATCTTACATTTTTCTGTTTATAATTCCGAAAGCGTTTCTTCTCAGAGACCACCCAGATGATCTGATATTTTTCGGTATAGCCATTTTTTACCAGATATTCATACAATGCTCTGGTGTTATCCGAATAATCCATCATCATCCTGTTTTTCAAAACGATCCTCGTCGGGCAGACAGAGGCAAACCGGGCTGTGACCGGTCCGATGGTCCGCATCTCGATTTCTGACAGAAGGCGCCCCAGATAATAGCCGGCGCCCTTCAGGATGCCCTCTTCTCTGAATTTCTGAATGATTGCTTTTCTGTTCAATATTATTTCCTCTTAACCGGCATTCCGGCAGCACATATTCCCTGTCGTTCATCATCGGCTAACTCACGACTAAAGTCACGAGAATGCGCCGATTATTTTTCAAAAGAGGAGCTCTCAGGCAATATTTTCCGGAACGCATCCAGGAACCTCTTCCTGCGCTCCTCAAAGTCCTGAAGTTCATCCTCATCATTCAGACAGATGGTCTTACAATCCTGCTTTTCCAGGGCCTTCAGGATTTTTTCATCATCTTTTCCGATTATACAAAACCTGCCTGTTTTCGGTGACTGCGGAACAAATTTCCCTTCCATATACTGCCAGTATTTCATCACGTACTGATTCACATCAGATGCCGACCGGAATTTATGGCGGCATACGATATCCAGCCGCTCTCCTTCCTCCTGCCAGAGCCTTTCAAAGGTCTCTTTCAGAAACGGACTGGGCTGATGGGTAAATTTAAAGCCTGAAAACTCCCGATACGGCAGCATCAGAAGATTTCGCAGGGCCATCATTCCATAAGCCGGACTGAACCATTTTCCCGGATATCTCCGAATCTGCTCATGCTTCTGATAATGCATGTTGACCAGTGCCGAATCATTCATCAGAATATGGGCAAACGGATTTTCATAGCGATCCTGGGCCAGCGCCGTCTCGATACAGCAGTCCCTGGGAAGTCCCTTCACAAAAAAATCCTCCGGTTTCACCGGCTGCAAAAGAAACATATCATCGTTAAAATATACGAACTGCTCTGCAAGCCCTTCTATTCTGTGAAAATTCAGTTCAATTGTATGACTGTTGAATGTAGGAAGATATTCCGGCTTCAGGTAATCCTCATGCCGGACGATCCTCAGCTTTTCGTGATCGGTATTCAGCCACGCCGGAACATGCCCCCAGGTCACAAACCAGATGCGATTTACCCAGGGGGCAAATTTCTCCACACTCCGAAACCAGTAGGGAAGCATTCCCCAGTCCCGGTAGCGGCTTTCGTTGGAATCTGTATCCTTCTCCGGATTGTATTTCCAAAATTCCCGTTTCCAGTTTTCATCATTTCCATCTACCCAGGGAATCACAAAATCTATTTTTTCCATATTTTACTCCTGGCAACATTATTATAAATCGCACGGTCCGCACAGGCAGACGCTTTCCTTTACCGGCTGGTCAGCTTTTTCATCAGGTTATCGTATCCCGATACTCTGCGGAGAAATTCCACAGCCAGACCAAGAACCAGCGAGATCAGAAGAATGATCACCGGAACCAGCCAGAATTCTCTGACTGCAAACACATTTTTTCCCAGATAAACCTGAACAAAAGAATGGAGCAGCCAGATATACATCGAATGTCTGCCGAAAAAAGCCAGAATCTCTTTAAAAATCGGGATTCTGAAAAAGAACTCTTTAAAAAACAGAATATAAATAAACGGAATAAAAGCAAATTTATATTCCCAGACCAGCTTTATCGGAATCTGCCCGGAGCCGAAATAACACAAAAACATCAGAATTGCCAGAGCCACGCCTTTTATAATATCCGATCCCACTCTGCTCTTTCCAATGGTAAATTTATGAAATCCTGTAAAAAAATCACTGCGGCAGCATGCCATTCCCATTGTCATGATCAGGAGAAAGCTCCATGCAGAAGTGCTGCCCTGATATCCGGTGCCGAGAATTCTGGGAAGCAGGACCACAAGTGACATGCAGAGGAACGCACCAAAGCGCTCCATGATTTCGGCAAGCAGCGGGATAAGAAGAATGTAGATTAGCGCAGCGCTCATATACCACCACGCTCCATTAATGCTTTTCGTTCCCAGAAGATTGGAAATTCCCAGACAGTCTGCCAGAATTCCCAATACTTTTTCCCCGATGGTATCTCCCCATTTCGCAAACCGGAACCCGAAAAAGCATCCATAGATCAGATACGCTGCAGGTGCTGTAAACCAGAGCCCTGAGGCAGTGGA
>CAMBYR010000119.1 GCA_945872375.1 uncultured Blautia sp.
ATGTGACCGTAAGTTCCGAAATTTTTGGGGCAGCACCAGGGCTGTGAGACAGCTGAATGATACGATCTGCATTGAGAATGGGTATTCCATTGTGGAGAACCCGAAGTCCCGTGGGAAGAGTTACGATAAATGGCTGGGAGATCAGGCGAAGCCTTCCCACCGCGAACTGCTGTGTGCTGCCATAGACAGTGCGTTGCAGGAGCAGCCGGCAGACTGGGATGCGCTGCTTCATTTTCTGCAGGAGGCCGGTTATGAAATCAGCAGGAAAGGAGAGAACCCGTCCTTCCGACATAAGAGCTGGAGCCGTGCGATTCGGCTGGATACACTGGGGAAGGGCTACGCCAAAGACGAGTTGATGGCCGTCCTGAAAGGAGAGCGGGCGCATACGCCGAGAAAGAAAAGGCAGCCATATCAGAAAGCGGAAAAGGTGAGCCTGCTGGTAGATATCCAGGCAAAGTTGCAGCAGGGGAAGGGAGCCGGTTATGCCCGTTGGGCAAAGACTTTCAACCTCAAACAAATGGCACAGACCATGAATTATCTGACGGAGCATAACCTGCTGGAATACAGCGAACTGAGCGAAAAAGCGGCGGCGGCGACGGCACGCCACCATGAGTTGTCTGCCCGGATCAAGGAAGCCGAAAAGAGGATGGCGGAGATCGCTGTCCTGCGGAAGCACATCATCAACTATTCTAAGACCAGGGATGTGTATGTGGCTTACCGGAAGGCAGGATATTCCAAAAAGTTTCTGGCAGAGCATGAGGCTGACATCCTGCTTCATAAGGCGGCGAAGAGGGCATTTGATGAATTGGAAGTAAGTAAAATTCCGACTGTGAAAAGCCTGCAGACGGAGTATGCACGGCTGATGGAGGAAAAGAAGGAAGCCTACGGCGAATACCGGAAAGTCCGAGACGAGATGAAGGAGCTGCTCACCGTAAAAGCGAATGTGGACCGGCTGCTGGGTATGGAGGAGCAGGAGGCCGGAAAGGAAAAAGAACAAGGGGAGCGCTGAGCGGACCGTGCAAAAAGCGTTCTACGAACGCGCAGCCACAGAATGAAATTCTGTGTTTTAATGGGGCTTGGGGATATCCCCAACAAGCAGCGTCTGGTAGCCGAATGGCTATCCAGAGGCATTGCTTGCGAATTGGTGTAGTATCACTGCAACGCAGGCCAGATTAAAGGAGCAGTAAAGATGGAGGGTGTTTGGCTGATGCTAAAGAAGAGAAAAACGACAAAAGGTTTTAGTGTTAGCAACGATATTATCCAAAAGAGCAGTTTTTTATAGAATTGTATTAATATGTCTTGACATCATAGTCTTACATGTGTAATATATAAAAGTATTACACATGTAAGAAAAGAAATAAAAATGCTTTGAAAAGGGTATATTTAACTTTTTAGTTAGAATTTAGAATAACATCAGCACTCTATACGATGTTCATAAAAAGAAATTTTTTAAACAAAAATCTTACAAATGTAGGGGATATGTCATGAAGAAGATGAGAATTGAGAGAACTACAATTTTGGCCGTAATATTTGTTTTACTGGGAGCGGTGCTGCTGGTGCGGCTTTACCGTCTTCAGATTCTACAGGGAAGCGATTATGCAGAAAAATTTGGGCTGCAGATTACAAGGAAAATTCCAGTAAAAAACGTGAGGGGAACTATTTACGACAGAAGCGGAAAGGTTCTGGCGGGGAATAAGCTGGCCTATATGGTTACGTTTGCGGATGAGCAGTCTTATGCATCGAACAGAGAGCGGCAGCTTTTTCTGAATGGTGTGTTATATAAGATTATGAAGACCGTCGAGAAGTATGGGGATTCTGTTTTGAACTATTTGCAGATCGAGTTGGATGAGGACGGAGGATTTGTGTATTCTGCGGAAGGATTCTGGTTGGACAGATTTCGGGCAGACGTTTTTGGAAAAGCGAATATTGAGGATATGACAGAGGAAGAGAAACACATTTCTGCTACTGCCATGATAGAGTATTTGGCAGGGGAGGAACGGTACTGTGTTTTCTCGGAAAATGAGAAGCCCTATACGGAGGCGGAAAAAGAAGAATACGGTATCCCTAAGGAGTGGACGAACGAGGAACTGCTGAAACTTCTGGGGATTCGATATGCACTATCACTTCATTCCTATCAGAGATATCTTCCGGTAACGGTAGCTGAAAATGTATCGGAAGAGGTGGTGGCAGTTCTTTCCGAGCATAAGGGAGACTGGAAGGGCGTTGAGATTGGAGAGGGCGTGATTCGTGTCTATGATGGCGGCGAGGCGTGTGCATCTGTTGTGGGATATACCGGAAAGATTTCAGCAGAAGAGTTGGAGGAAAAAGAAGATGACAGGTACAGCCTGGATTCCGTAGTCGGTAAATCAGGGATGGAACAATATCTGGAGGAATATTTACAGGGAAGAGATGGGGAAAAGGAGATTCTGGTAGATAATATGGGGCGGACTGTGTCAGAGGTGAGTGTGACAGATGCAGTTCCAGGGCAGGATGTTTACTTGAGCATTGATATGGATTTGCAACTTGCAGTCTATGAGGCGTTGGAAAAAGAGATTTCCTGCGTTCTCCTGGAAAATATCATCCAGGCAAAGAGCTTTGATAAAACGCTGACTGAGGATACAACGGACATCCGCATTCCGATATATGATGTTTACTGTGCGTTGTTTACGAATGGAGTTCTTGATTTGGAGCATATGAAAGAGGCAGAAGCTTCGGAAGTGGAAAAGGAAATTTATCTGAGGTTTCTCAGGCGGGAGGAAGAGATACGAGAAGGAATGAAAGCTGCTTTAACGGGAGCGGCTGGTCAGAACTATGCGAATCCCGAAGAACAGAAGGAATACGAGAAATTTTTTATACAGAATACAGAGCTTGTCGCAGAAGAATATGCAGAAGAAGCAGTATCCGCCTATGAAAAATGGGAGAATGGGCAGTTCACCTTAAAGGAATATCTTAGGGAAATTCTTGTGCAGGAATGGCTGAATCCCAAATGCTTGGGGAAAAGGAAACATATTTTACCCAAAAGGAGGCACTGGAGTATGTGATATCCTGTGGTCTGGAGCAGTTGAAGGGCAGAAGCGGATTTGAAAGACTGGTTTATAAGTATATGGTGTTGGATGATATGATATCGCCAGATGAGCTTCTGATGCTTTTGTATGAGCAGAGAATTCTGGATAAAGAGGATGGAGACTATGCTTTGTGGATCAGAGGAGAGTTTTCCGCCTATGAGCTGATTCTGCGGAAAATCCAAAAGCTTGAGATCACACCGTCGGATCTGGCTTTAGATCCTTGCTCAGGCTCAGCCGTCGTAACAGATACGAAGACAGGAAAGGTACTGGCATGTGTCAGTTATCCGAGCTATGATAATAACCGCCTTGCGAATGACATGGATGTAAAATACTACAGCAAAATCTGCCAGAATGGCTCACTTCCATTATATAACCGTGCCACGCAGCAGCTCTCTGCGCCGGGCTCTACGCTAAAACCGGTTACGATTATAGCCGGAATCCAGGAAGGAGTTATTGATTTTCAGACAAGCGTATTTTGTGACGGTGTATTTGATAAGGTGTTTCCTCCTGTTAAATGTTGGAACCATGCCGGACATGGAGAGGTGATGACAACGGCAGGAGCGCTGCAGCATTCCTGCAACGATTATCTGTGTGAGGTTTCGTACCGCCTGGGTATGATGGGAAAAGAAGAATTTTCAGATGAACAGGCGCTTTCTTATCTGAGGAAGTACGCTGAGCTGTTTCATTTAGATGAAAAAAGCGGAATCGAGCTGGTGGAGAGCGAACCTCATATTACAGATCAGTATGCGATCCCGTCGGCTATCGGTCAGGGAACCAATAATTTTTCAACGGTTCAGCTTGGGCGGTATGCGAATACCCTGGCAAATGAAGGGCAGTGCTATAAGCTGTCGCTGGTGGAACGCATCGGGGATACAGAGAAAACACCGGAGATGGAGAGTGTGATGGGGATTTCGGAGGAAGCGTGGGAGAACGTACATACGGGAATGAAATGGTATGCGCAGAATACCGGAATTTTTGAGGGTTTCCCGATACCGGTAGCCGGAAAGTCCGGAACGGCTCAGGAGATGGAAACAAGACCGGATCACGGTTTGTTTATCGGATATGCCCCGGCTGATGAGCCAGAAATTTCGGTTGCAGTGCGAATCGTAAATGGATACAAGTCAGCTCCTGCGGTATCCTGCGCACGGGATATCTTTGAGGCGTATTTTCATATGGGGACGGCAGAATGAGTTTCTGGTTTATAGAATATTGTTCAGAATATCAATGGTAATCTGTGCCGCCGAACTGCCGTCAGCAGTTCCTTCATCCCTCAAATTTGTGGCAAAGCAGTAGATCTTGCTGTCGTTTTCCAGAAATCCGATAAACCATCCGTTGCAGTTTTGACCATCGACATTTCCGGTGCCTGTCTTTCCGTAAAGCGTTCCGATGGAAAGCTCAGATAAGAACAGAGAATCTTTCACAGCCTGTATATTCTGAGGATTCAGATTCCATTTGTTCTGCCATAAATCCGCCAAAACGTTCACCTGCTCGATGGGGGAAATCTTCAGGGAGGATTCTGCCCAGTAGTTTTCGATGCCGCCTGTCAGGTCACAGTTTCCATAGGAAAACTTCCGGAAATAGGATGAGAGGGCAGAAAGCCCCATCTGGCGATCCAGATTTCGAAAGTACCAGTTCACGGAATTCTGCATGGCAGAGGTGAGCGTCTGATCCCGATTCCACGCATCGTATATCTGCGGTGTGCCGTCCCAACGCTGAATGGAAGAGGGAGAAATCAGATTTTCCTCCAGGGCAGCCAGAGCACAGTAGATTTTGTAGGTGGAGTCTGGGGATACACGCTGTTCGCTCATTTCCTGATTATAAATCTGGTAGCGGTCAGCAGTGATATCATACAAAACGAAGGTTCCGTTTCGGTCTTCGAAGTAGGTAGATACGTCAAGCGGCTCATGGTTTCTTCCTGTCAGGCGATAGGTGGAAGAAGATGCCTGAACCATAAATAGGGGGCTTGTGCATAGCACGATGGAGACAGACAGCAGGAGAAAAAATCCGCTTCTGATTTTTTGTTTCGCAGAAGCCCTCTGATAATTGGCGATAGCCGTAATCCGTTCATGTATAAGTTTTTTTGTGCCACCCAGACTGGAAAGGGGCGAAAGAAACATACCGTTTTTCATAGCTTTTGCATAGCGGATCAGAGTAAATCCATAGTCCGCGTAATTTTCCTGCCCAATGACTTCCATAACGGCGCTGTCACAGGCAAGCTCACGGTCTTTTTGCATCTGCCGGAAGCCGTACCAGATCAGCGGATTGAACCAGTAAAGGATCTGCAGGAGGCATGACAAGTTATTTAAGAGAGCATCTCTGTGCCTGTAATGCTGCAGTTCATGAAGAAAAATATACTGGATTTCTTTCTCTGTCATCAGAATATCCAAATCTCTGGGAATGATGATCCTGGGCCGCAGGAGTCCGTAGGAAACAGGGCTGGAAAGCTGGCAGGATGCGTACAGGGCGATGCTCCGGTGAATGTGCAGCTTTCTCAGGCAGCTGACATAGTGCTGATACAATTCTGGTTCAGTCTGTTTCGTAACCGGAAACGCATGCTTCCGCAGAAGGCAGATGCGAAAGATATTGCGGACAAGGTATAGCGCCGCTACACAGCCTCCGGCAATCCAGATCCCCCACAAAAAACGTGAGATCCATGGATTTGGGGCAGTGTTCATAGCCGTGGAAAAGTCCTGAAGCCACAGGTTGGCTGTTCCGGCAGGAGCGGTGTTTTCGGCTGCCGCCGCAGAAATCTGCCTGGAAAAAGCAGGGTGGGAAATTTTTGATGCCAGTAGGTAAAATAGTTCCCGGGAAAAGTTTTGAAATGGTAGAAAGGGGAGCAGCAGGGCTGCAGAAAATACATACCATAAGCCATACCGGGCATGGGGCGTAAGCTGCCTTTTCATCAAATGTCTGACAGACAGAAGGATGAAAAGGAGAATTGTCAGGAATACATTGCAGATAAAAAATTTTATGGGAAATATCATTGTTTATCACCGCTTTTCAATTTGGTCTGAATCATGTCGTACAGATTCTGCAATTCCGAGTCCGGAATTTCGGAATCTGATAGCAGAGAGGAAAGCATAGGGGCCATCTCTCCGTTGTAAAAACGGTTTAGGAAGAGCCGATTTTCCTGCTCCAGATATTTTTTTTGTGAAATCAGCGGATAGTAGTAGTACATCCTGCCTCTTTGATCATAGGAAATGACTTTTTTCGCATTCAGTCTGGTCAGCAGGGTATGGATGGTCTTCTGGTTCCAGCTATGGGTCAGGTTGGCCTTTTCGCACACATCATTTGTGCTGATGGGATAATCCGCCCAGATAATTTTCATAATTTCGTATTCGGCCTCTGAAATCTGGGGTAATTTTTCCATAGAATACTCCTTTACTATTACCTTTGTAATAATTAAACCTGACATTATTATATAGAGAATGAGAGAGAACGTCAATATACAGATTGACAAAGTACAAAAAATATTGTAATTATATATTACAAATGTAAGATTAAAGAAGCATGGAAAGATGGAAGGATTCGTTGAAAGGAGGAGAAACTGGTTCATGAAAAAAAGGAAGTATCAGATACAGAGAAAAGGAAATGTGATGAAAACAGGAATTGTTGGCATCGGTATCATGCTTTTTCTGGGAGCAGGATTTGCAGCTGTCAGACATCAGTTTCGCACTGATTTCGTCAGAGAAAATCCGGGTAAGGTCTTGAAAGAATATATGGACAGTACGGAGGATAAAGTTACCGAAGAACTGGCAGGAGTCATTTTTAAAAATCCGCTGAATGGAGTATGGGAAACAG
>CAMBYR010000120.1 GCA_945872375.1 uncultured Blautia sp.
CCAGTTGGGGGAACTTCTGCTCCAGTGCCGGATCCCAGAAGGACTCTTCTGTATTCATGATGATAATGCGGCTGAGCGGATATTCCTGCTGCATGAGGCGCTCCAGGAGCGTACGGAATTCTTTTCCCGGCCGATATACCGGAATAATTACATCTACGGTCTGTTCTCTTTCATTCATTTTCTCTGTTCCTCCTAAATTGACATATCGTAAAATCTCTCCCTGCACAACGCCGAAAAAACCATCCCCGCACATCATCTGCAGAGATGGTTTTTTGAACATCAGTATTCCGTACCGTCCTCGCCTCCGGCATCTAAGGTATACGTTTCCACATCACTGTATTCCCCATCGGATCCGTCATCATAGTAGTCGTCATCATAGTAGTCGTCATCATAGCCGCCGTCATCATAACCGCCGTCATCGTAACCACCATCATCGTAACCGCCGTCATCGTAACCGCCGTCATCATAATTGTTGTCATAGCTGTTATCATAACTGTTATCGTAGCTGTTATCATAACTGTTATCATAACTGTTATCATAACTGTTATCATAAATCTCTTCAAAGTACTGCTCTTCCGGTTCCTCCTCCGGCGTTTCCGTAATGGAGGCACCCTCACCGTTCAGAGAAATCTCCTCGATCCTGCTGCTGTAGGAAGTCACAGCCGAAGACGGTGTATAATCCACGTCCTCTCCGTAAAGGAACCTGTGAAGCTCCTCCACGTTGCTGACAAGAGAAGTAGGCACGATCACATCACTGCCATTGATCTTCTGGAATTTATAATCCAGCGGAAAACCGGTAGTCTCTCCCATTCCATATCCGATCAGGGAGGGCACCATCTTCAGAATATCATTTTTGTTTAATGAAGTCTGTACCATAGGGAACACTTCATCCATCAGGTTGAACAGCGAAGTCAGGCCTGCCGATTTTGCTTTATTTGTCAGCATTCCCAATACACGCCTCTGGCGCTCGGTACGTCCCATATCCAGACTGGCCGTATAACGGATACGGCAGTAGGAGGTCGACTGTACACCGTTCAGATGATAGGTTCCGATGATCGCCTCCAGACCTTCCGGCGTGGTAGGTTCCGGCTCCGGAAGCTCAACAGGCGTATAGCTCTTTCCTGTCTCCTCCGAAACTTCCTTGCAATAATTGTTCATATGCACGATTTCTGCATAGGAAAGGGGAATATCCAGACCTCCCAGAGCATCCACGGCTGCAGTCAGAGCATTAAAATCCACGGTTGCATAATCTGTAATATTTAAATCCAGATTGGTATTCAGCATGGAGATCGCCTGCTCCGGGCCGCCGTAGGAATAAGCAGAATTGGCTTTGGAGTAAGTATCACTTCCAATATTAAGCAATGTGTCACGATAAATGGAAACCAGCTTCACCACCTGTGTATCATTATTCACACTGGCAATAATAATCGTATCGCTGTTCTCTCCGGTAAAATTTGCATTTTTCGTACGCCGGTCGATCCCGAACAGCGCATATGTGGTATACCCGGTCATGGCAGCACTCTGCACTTCCGGATTCACAAAGATCTTTTCTTCATCCAGTACCGGCTGCTCAATTTTTTCCAGTTTTGAGGAAATCTGCCCATACACATACAGAATTCCCACAAACAGCAGCAAAATCAGTATTTCAAGAATAAACAGGAATTTTCTTTTTCCACGTTTTGGTTTTGACATGATTTCTCCCCTTCTAAATCATCAATATGCATTTTTATTAACAAATCCTTTAAAAATCGTCAGGAATAATATTTTGATATCAAGTCCTACTGTCCAGTTCTCAATATAATACAGATCGTATTCGATCCTCTTTCGAATGGAAGTATCTCCCCGATAGCCATTTACCTGCGCCCATCCGGTAAGCCCCGGGCGAACCTGGTGCTTTACCATGTATCTTGGAATCTCCTCACGGAATTTCTCCACAAAAAAAGGCCGCTCCGGACGCGGGCCCACAAGGCTCATATCCCCCTTCAGTATATTAAAAAGCTGAGGGAGCTCGTCAATACTGGTATGCCTCATGAATTTTCCCACGGGAGTCACTCTCGGATCGTTTTTTACTGTCCATGCCTTTTTCTCTTCCGCTTCCTTCTGAAGCTCCATGGATCGGAACTTGTACATCCGGAAGGTCTTATTATGCAGCCCCACACGTTCCTGTTTGTAGATCAGAGGACCCGGTGAAGTCAGTCTGATGAGAATACACATCAGAAGCATCAACGGCGAAGAGACAATAATTCCAAAAACAGATCCCACAATATCCATGGCACGCTTGATCATGGCGTTGAAAGTATTCGTAAGCGGAACATACCGGATATTGATCACCGGAAGGCCCAGAATGTCTTCGGTATATGGTTTGGTGGGAATAATATTGGAATAATCAGGAATAAACTTTGTGTGTACTCCAGACTTCTCACATAATGCTACGATTTCCTGCAGACGGTCGTACTGGCTCAGTCCCAGTGTGATCGCTATTTCATCCAGCCTGTTTTCCGGAAGAATAATCGGAAGATTTGCAATACGTCCGATCACCTTAACGCTTTGGTACATCGTTCCGGCAGGAACATTGTCATCCAGAATTCCCCGTATCACATAGCCCCACTGAGGATTCTGCAGAACACGGTCAATATACTGCTCTGCGGCACGACTGTAGCCTACCAGGATCACCTGTTTCTGATTCAGTCCTTTTTTTCGGAGATTATGCAGGATCCGGAAGATCATCATCCGGATACCCCAGCCCAGAATAATGTTTATCACATAAAAAATAACAAGCGTTACACGGGCAATGTCCCCTTCATCGATCATATACAGAATGGAAAGCACGATCATTACGCCAAGGGAATTTGCCTTGACGATATTGGCCAGCACCAGTCTCCGCCCCTGCATATGAAGTGGTGTATATAAGGTAAATGCATGGTAAAGAAACAGATACAGCGGAATAATGATCAGCAAAAGCGACATATACTGTTCAAAACTTCTCGCACGTACTGCAGTAGCGGAAAGCGGCCCCACAAAACGGATCGCCCATGCACAGAAATATGAAAAAGCAATCACTGCACTGTCAATCAGCATATGAAGACGACTGAAATTTTTCTGATTATCTTTGATCAATTTCTGTCACCTCATCTTATTGGTAACTTTTATATTATAATAGAAAAGAGTCAAAAGCAACTGCTTCCTTTTCATATTTTATTAATTTTCTGTAAAATCCCTCCGGAAACACCCTCCCGGAACAGCACTTTTTCCCGGTCTTTGGGCATATTTACCAATAATATCCTGTTTTTCAGATGCCCAGAAGACGCCGGACCATATTCACCCACAGTTCTGCCTGGATCTGAATATAATTAAAGAGATGAGCAGCTTCAAAGGGAACCTTCCTCCCCTTTCGGCTGATCTGAAAGCCATTCTTTATGCCGGCAACATATTCTTTTCCCATTCCCCGCAGAAGAAAGAACAATAATTTGATGCCAAAGCCGGCAGCAAGGAACGGAAGATTCAAAAGAATCTGAATCAGGGGCATATTTTTATAGATCAGATATACATTGTTTCTGGAAGAATATCTCGTTTTAAAATGATTGTACCGGGA
This sequence comes from uncultured Blautia sp., assembly GCA_945872375.1. Taxonomy (GTDB): domain Bacteria; phylum Bacillota; class Clostridia; order Lachnospirales; family Lachnospiraceae; genus Blautia_A. Next base: position 3,593 of record CAMBYR010000120.1, read on the forward strand.
GCCTGTGGTGCCGCTCCCCACATGATACACAATGGCACGGGGAGCATACCAGTTTTCATACCCGAAAATTCTGGCACGATATCCCACATCCGTATCCTCCAGATATGCAAAATGCTCTTCATCAAAAAGCCCTATGGTTTCAAAAACTTTTCGCCGGTAAATGGCCGCGCCTCCACAGGATGCGAAAATTTTCTCTTCTTTTTCGTAAGTGTGGATATTTTTCCCTTTTCCTCTGGCATAAGACCAGCCCAGGGCACAGTAAAAGTTTCCGGCGTCGTCCAGAAGTTCACGGTTCTGGAACTGTACCATTCTGGCCGAGCAGGAAAAAGCTTTTGGATGGCGTTCCAAAGCCGCCTTCATTTCCTCCAGAAATGCTGGATCCACCTCTGTATCATTGTTAAGAAGCAGCACATAAGGTGCTTTTGAAGCCCGGATTCCTTCATTGACGGCTTTGCAGAAGCCAAAATTCTCCGAAAGCTCGATCAGTTTCACCCAGGGATAACGTACGGCGGTAAAAGAACCGCTTCCGTCTGTAGAACCATTATCTACCAGAATCACTTCAAAATCCTTCAGCGTCTGTCTTTCCAGACTTCCGAGAACCCCCTCCAGATATGCGATTCCGTTATAATTTGGAATAATTACCGATATTTCCATGGTGTCTCCTTACTGTTTTTCTCCCATTCCCGGCAAAGGACGAAGTGAATAATTCCATTTTGTCAGGGACAGGTTCTTATTGTAATACGGATCGCCGTTTTTCAGGATGTCGATCCAGTGACTTCGCATATATTCAATCTCATTCTGAAAACGTCTTACCTTTTGTTTGCTGTTCTCCGCACCCCTGGATTTTGATTCCATATGATAAAGCTGCACATAAGGATCATACACCACAAGCTTTCCGTTTCCATTGACCTTCAGACAAAGATCCACATCGTTAAATGCCACTGCCAGTTCTTCGGTAAAGCCTCCTGCCTCCAGAAATGCCGATTTTTTCATCATCATACAGGCAGCCGTTACCGCACTCATATCCTGCATAATCGATGCTTTATGGAGATAGCCTGTCCGGTTTGCAGGCATATCGGTAAACATATGCCCTGCAATTCCACCCATGCCCACCACACAGCCTGCATGCTGAATGGTATTGTCCGGATAGATCAGCTTCACGCCCACAGCGCCCACCTCTGCCCGCTGGCAGACGCCCAGCATTTCCCTGAGCCAGCCTTTCGTGATCACCGTCACATCATTATTTAAAAACAAAAGATAATCGCCTTTTGCATGACGGACACCGAAGTTGTTGATCGCTGAATAGTTAAATTCTTTTTTCCACCGGAGGAGCCGGATATCCGGTTCTCCGGAAAGTTCTTTATAATATCGGAAAATCTCTTCCGAAGTGCTGTTATTTTCAATGATCAGGATTTCGTAATTGGGATACTCTGTTTTTTCCCTTATGGACCGGATACATTTCTGAAGCGACTCTTTTTCATCTTTATTGGGAATGATAATGGATATCATCGGTTCTCCCTGTACCGGATATGTTACCCGGAAAAAGCCAAGATCCGGTGTATGGCTGACTTCTCCCTTTACTCCTGTACGGTCCAGATGGGCCTGCACAGCCCGCCGGCCTGCCTCAAAGGCATACATCTTGCTGGCCGGGTTGTCTGCTGTGGAGGCTGCATGGGTTCGCCAGTGATACAGGATCTCCGGCACGTGTCCCACTTTCCGGCAGCATTCCACGCACCGGAAGATAAAATCATGATCCTGGGCTCCGTCAAATTCCCGCCGGAAGTCTCCGGCTTTTTCGATCACAGAACGGCGAACCACAAAAAAATGACAGATATAATTATTGGAGCGAAGAAGATCCAGATTGAAATCCGGCTTCAGATGAGGCTGAAAATGCTCCTCCAGCTCCATGGTGACCTTGTCTTCGTCTGTATAGACAGCATCCAGCTCCCGATCCTTTTCCAGAGCCCTTGCGATCTCGTAAAGAGCATTGGGTGCCAAAAGGTCGTCGTGGTCCAGAAGACCCACAAATTCTCCCTTTGCCATGGCGATGGCGGCATTGGTGTTTTCGGAAATTCCCAGATTCTCCGAGAGACTGCATACACGCACACGCCGGTCTTTCCCGGAATACTCCTTCAGGATTTTTCCCATTTCTTCATCCCCGGGGCTGGCATTTGCAATGCAGAGCTCCCAGTGAGGATAGGTCTGCGCCATCAGAGAATCGATCATCTGCCGTAAAAATACCGGCGGTGTTTTATATGCGGGGACTGCCACGCTGATCAGCGGTGCACAGGTAAATTCTGCCTGCCGCTGTTTCTCCAGAATTTCTTCTGTTGGCCTGTACGCCTCATACCAGGGACCGTAGGGGACTTCTTCCGGCTCGAACCGCTCGTGAAGGCGAATCCAGAATTCCTTTGGTCCGTAATGGCGAAAATACAGGAATCCTTTTTTGATCATATAGGGAGAAAGCTTTTTCAGCATCCTCCCCCACTCTATTTTTCCAATGAGACTTCGGTTTTTGCTCATGTTATCATCCTTTTAACATTTATTTGGAATTTATTTTAACATTGTACTATATTTTTTGCAAGAAAGGGAATAAATGTGTTATACTGTTACTAATGCATAACAGCCCATAAATACATAACAAAAACAGGAGATTTATCTGATTATGAAAATGAAAAAAACAGCCGCATTACTTATGGCTTTCGGTATTACACTTTCTTCGCTTTTCCCGGCCCCGGCCTGCGCAGAAGAGGTTACAGGCGAAGGAATCACCACAAATTCCATTCAGGCATGGCCCCAGGCGGCAGACATCACATCCACCGCAGCCGTTGTCATGGAGGATTCCACCAACACCATCCTTTTTGCAAAAAACATGAACCAGACCCTCTATCCGGGAAGTTCCGTAAAGATCATGACTACCCTTCTGGCTCTGGAAAACAGTAATCTCACAGACCTGGTCACCATGACGGAAACAGGACTGGAGGGCGCCACAGACGGGGGTGCCAATATCGCCGCACAGATCGACGAGGTATTCACCATGGAGCAGTGCCTGTACGCCATCATGCTGGCCTCCGCCAATGATGTGGCGCTCCAGGTAGCCGAACAGATCGGCGGCTCCGTGGAAAACTTTGTACAGATGATGAACACCAGAGCCCAGGAACTGGGATGTACCAATACACTGTTTACAAACCCCACCGGGCTTCCTGATGAAAACCAGCATATCACCGCACATGACATGGCACTCATCATGGAGGCTGCCATCC
>CAMBYR010000121.1 GCA_945872375.1 uncultured Blautia sp.
GCACAAAGTGCGGAGCAATCGACTTTTATAATATTATTTCCTTATATATCTGTGGAGTATTAAATAAATGAAGGAGGAAAAATTTGTGTACCAGAAAGTAGATACAAATCTGAATTTCGTTGACCGCGAAAAAAAAGTGGAAAAATTCTGGAAAGAAAACCATATCTTTGAGAAAAGTATGGATTCCCGCAAAGAGGGCGAGACGTATACTTTCTACGACGGACCGCCTACAGCAAATGGCAAGCCGCACATCGGTCATGTACTGACCCGTGTTATCAAAGATATGATTCCCAGATACCGTACCATGAAGGGCTATATGGTTCCCCGTAAAGCCGGCTGGGATACCCATGGTCTCCCGGTAGAGCTGGAGGTCGAGAAAAAGCTTGGTCTGGACGGCAAGGAACAGATCGAAGAATACGGAATGGAGCCGTTCATTCAGCAGTGTAAGGAAAGCGTCTGGAAATACAAGGGAATGTGGGAAGACTTTTCTTCTACCGTTGGTTTCTGGGCAGATATGGACAATCCCTATGTTACCTACCATGATGATTACATCGAGTCTGAATGGTGGGCATTAAAAGAAATCTGGAATAAAAAACTCCTTTACAAAGGCTTCAAAATCGTTCCCTACTGTCCAAGATGTGGGACTCCGCTTTCTGCACAGGAGGTTTCCCAGGGCTATAAAACCGTTAAGGAACGCTCTGCGATCGTTCGCTTTAAAGTGATCGGAGAAGATGCATATTTCCTGGCATGGACCACAACACCGTGGACACTTCCGTCCAACGTTGCTCTCTGTGTAAATCCGGACGAGACCTACTGCAAAGTAAAAGCTGCCGACGGATATACCTATTACATGGCAGAGGCGCTTCTGGACAAGGTTCTTGGAAAGCTTGCAAAGGAAGATGCCCCGGCATATGAAGTTCTTGAGACTTACAAAGGAACCGACCTGGAATACAAGGAATATGAGCCGCTGTTTGTATGTACGGGAGAAGCCGCAGCAAAACAGAAGAAGAAAGCTCATTTTGTTACCTGTGATAATTACGTTACCATGAGCGACGGTACCGGTATCGTTCACATTGCACCGGCATTCGGTGAAGACGACAGCCGTGTGGGCCGCGATTACAACCTTCCGTTCGTACAGTTCGTAGACGGACAGGGAAATATGACACCGGAGACACCGTATGCAGGCGTATTTGTAAAGAAAGCCGATCCGCTTGTCCTGGTTGATCTGGATAAAGAAGGAAAGCTTTTCGACGCACCGAAGTTTGAACATGATTATCCTCATTGCTGGAGATGTGATACACCGCTGATCTACTATGCGCGTGAATCCTGGTTTATCAAGATGACAGCAGTAAAAGAGGATCTGATCCGCAACAACAATACGATCAACTGGATTCCGGAAAGCATCGGAAAGGGACGTTTCGGCGACTGGCTGGAAAACGTTCAGGACTGGGGTATCAGCCGTAACCGTTACTGGGGAACTCCATTAAACATCTGGGAATGTGAATGCGGACATATGCATTCTGTGGGCAGCCGTCAGGAACTGTTCGAGATGAGCGGTGATGAAAAGGCAAAAACCGTAGAGCTGCATCGCCCGTATATTGATGAGATCACCCTGAAATGTCCGGAATGCGGCGGCGTGATGCATCGTGTACCGGAGGTTATTGACTGCTGGTTTGACTCCGGAGCAATGCCTTTTGCACAGCATCATTATCCATTTGAAAATAAAGATCTGTTTGAGCAGCAGTTCCCGGCTGATTTTATTTCCGAGGCTGTTGATCAGACAAGAGGCTGGTTCTATTCACTCCTGGCAGAATCCACGCTGCTCTTTAATAAGGCTCCGTACAAGAACGTTATCGTTCTGGGACATGTACAGGATGAAAATGGTCAGAAAATGAGTAAATCCAAAGGAAATGCGGTGGATCCGTTTGATGCGCTGGAGAAATACGGTGCAGATGCAATTCGCTGGTATTTCTATATCAACAGTGCTCCGTGGCTGCCAAATCGCTTCCATGGCAAGGCTGTAGTGGAAGGACAGCGCAAATTTATGAGCACTTTGTGGAATACTTACGCATTTTTTGTACTTTATGCCAATATTGACAATTTCGACGCAACAAAATATACTTTAGACTATGACAAGCTTCCGGTTATGGACAAATGGCTTCTCAGCAAGCTGCAGTCCGTTGTGAAGGCTGTCGATGATAATCTTGCAAATTATCGTATTCCGGAAAGTGCAAGAGCACTTCAGGAATTCGTAGATGAAATGAGCAACTGGTATGTCAGAAGAAGCCGTGAGCGTTTCTGGGCAAAAGGAATGGAGCAGGATAAGATCAATGCGTATATGACTCTTTATACCGCACTGGTTACCATTTCCAAGGCAGCAGCGCCTATGATTCCGTTTATGACAGAGGATATCTATCAGAACCTTGTAAGAAGCATCAACAAAGATGCTCCGGAAAGCATCCACCTCTGTGACTTCCCTGAAGTAAAAGAGGAGTGGATCAACAAGGATCTGGAAGCAAATATGGAAGAACTTCTGAAGGTAGTCGTTCTTGGCCGTGCTGCAAGAAATACGGCAAACATCAAGAATCGTCAGCCGATCGGAACCATGTTTGTAAAAGCAGATAAAGAAATGGATTCTTATTTTACCGATATTATTGCAGACGAGCTGAATGTGAAGGAAGTGAAGTTTGCAAAGGACGTGGAATCCTTTATCTCCTACAGCTTTAAACCGCAGCTCCGTACAGTCGGACCGAAATATGGTAAGCTTCTGGGAGGCATCCGTCAGGCACTGACAGAAATTGACGGAAGCAAGGCTATGCAGGAACTGAGAACCTCAGGTGTCCTGACTCTGGATATCAATGGAAACAGGGTTGAGCTTGCAGAAGAGGATCTGTTGATCGAGACTGCTCAGACAGAGGGATATGTCACCGAGACAGAAGGCGATGTTTCGGTCGTTCTGGATACAAATCTGACACCGGAGCTGATCGAGGAGGGATTTGTCCGCGAAATCATCAGCAAGATTCAGACCATGAGAAAGGAAGCCGGATTTGAGGTTATGGACAAGATCCGTGTTTCCGTGAAAGATAATGACAAGATCATGGAAATTATGAAAACACATCAGGATGAGATCATGAAAGACGTCCTCGCAGAAGATGTGGTATTGGGTGATGCAGAAGGTTATGTTATGTATTGGAATATCAACAAAGATACAGTAACCCTTGGTGTGACCAAGTTATAGGAGGTTGAAGAATGATTGATAAGCACTTTAAGAAAGAAGCTTTTAAGGAGAGCGTAAGGGAAAATGTAAGATTCCTTTATCGTAAAAACCTGGAAGAAGCAACACAGCAGCAGATTTTTCAGGCTGTCAGCTATACGGTGAAAGACGTTATCATTGATAACTGGCTTGATACCCAGAATGCATATGAAAAACAGGATCCGAAGATTGTTTACTATATGTCCATGGAGTTCCTGATGGGACGTGCGCTGGGAAATAACCTGATCAACCTGACCGCTTATAACGAAGTAAAAGAAGCTCTGGAAGAGCTGGGACTGGACCTGAACGTGATTGAAGATCAGGAACCGGATCCGGCACTTGGAAACGGTGGTCTCGGCCGTCTGGCTGCATGCTTCCTGGATTCTCTTGCAACTCTGAATTACTGTGCATATGGCTGCGGTATCCGTTATCGTTACGGTATGTTCAAGCAGCAGATCAAAGACGGTTTCCAGATCGAGGTACCGGATAACTGGCTGAAAGAGGGATATCCTTTCGAACTGCGCCGGCCGGAATATGGAAAAGAAGTACATTTCGGCGGTTATGTAAGAGTAGAATATGATCAGGCAAAGGGTGAGAACAAATTCATCCATGAAGGATATCAGGCAGTAAGAGCCGTTCCGTATGATATGCCGATCGTTGGATACAACAATAAGATCGTGAATACACTTCGTATCTGGGATGCAGAGCCGATCGTGGATTTCGGTCTTGACTCCTTTGACAAGGGCGATTATAAAAAAGCTGTTGAGCAGGAAAACCTTGCCCGCAATATCGTAGAAGTACTTTATCCGAATGATAATCACTATGCAGGTAAAGAGCTTCGTCTGAAACAGCAGTATTTCTTTGTTTCTGCAAGCTTACAGGCTGCTATCGAGAAATACAAAAAGAACCACAGCGATATCACCAAACTGTATGAAAAAGTGGTATTCCAGATGAACGATACCCATCCGACAGTAGCTGTAGCAGAGCTGATGCGTATCCTGATGGATGAAGAAGGTCTTGGCTGGGATCAGGCATGGGCAGTTACCACAAAATGTGTGGCTTACACCAACCATACGATCATGTCCGAGGCTCTGGAAAAATGGCCGATCGAGCTGTTCTCCAGACTGCTTCCGCGTGTATATCAGATCATCGAAGAGATCAACCGTCGTTTCATCATTGAAGTACAGGCAAAATATCCCGGAAACTATGATAAGATCAAAAAGATGGCAATCATTTATGACGGCCAGATCAAGATGGCAAATCTTGCCATCGTTGCAGGCTACTCTGTAAACGGTGTTGCAAGACTTCATACAGAAATTCTGAAGGCAGAAACTCTGAGAGATTTCTACGAGATGATGCCGGAGAAATTCAACAACAAGACAAACGGTATTACTCAGAGACGTTTCCTGCTTCACGGAAACCAGCTTCTTGCAAACTGGATCACCGAACACATCGGCGCAGACTGGGTTACCGATCTGTCTCAGCTGAAAAAGCTTGCGATTTATGCAGATGACGAAAAGGCTCAGCAGGAATTCATGAATATCAAGTACCAGAATAAAGTACGTCTGGCAAAATATATCCTGGAGCACAACGGTGTGGAAGTAAATCCGCGTTCCATCTTTGATGTTCAGGTTAAGAGACTTCATGAGTACAAACGTCAGCTTCTGAATATCCTTCATGTCATCTATCTGTACAATCAGATCAAGATGCATCCGGAAATGGACTTCTATCCAAGAACATTCATCTTCGGAGCAAAGGCATCTGCAGGCTATCATACTGCAAAGAAGATCATCAAGCTGATCAACTCTGTTGCAGATGTGGTAAATAATGATGCATCCATCAACGGCAAGCTGAAAGTCGTATTTATTGAAAACTATCGTGTATCCAATGCGGAAATGATCTTTGCTGCAGCAGATGTTTCTGAGCAGATTTCTACTGCAAGTAAGGAAGCTTCCGGTACCGGAAACATGAAGTTCATGCTGAATGGTGCTCCGACCATCGGAACCATGGACGGTGCAAACGTGGAGATCGTGGAAGAAGTTGGTGCAGAGAATGCATTTATCTTCGGTTTAAGCTCCGAGGCAGTTATCAACTATGAAAACAACGGCGGCTATGATCCGAACATGATCTATAACACAGACGGTGATATCCGTCAGGTACTGATGCAGCTGATCAATGGTACCTTCAGCAGAGATACCGAGCTGTTCCGTGATCTGTATGATTCTCTTCTGAGCACCAGAAATACAGATCGTGCCGACAGATACTTTATCCTGGCAGACTTCCGTTCCTATGCAGAAGCACAGAAACGTGTGGAAGAAGCATATCGTGATGAAAAACGCTGGGCGAAGATGGCAATGCTGAACACCGCCTGCAGCGGCAAGTTCTCTTCTGACAGAACCATTCAGGAATATGTGGATGATATCTGGCATCTGAATAAGGTGTTTATAGACTAAGAGATTTATATAAAAAGACCTGTCATTCTGTGAAAAAACACAGAATGGCAGGTCTTTGCTTTTTACTGGACGTTGACTTCGCCTGCCAGAACTTTCCTGTAATCTGCCAGATTTTTCCGAAGCAATTCCGGTGTATTTAATTCGTAAGGACATTTCTTCATGCATTGCTGGCAATTCAGACAATCTTCAATCTTTGCCATTTCAGCCTGCATCTCTTTGGTCAGCCAGTTTTTCGACGGAGCACGACGCAGCATCAGAGACATTCTGGCGCAATTATTGATCAGGATTCCGGCAGGACATGGCATGCAGTATCCGCAGCCGCGGCAGAAATCACCGGAAAGCTCTTTTTTCTCTTTTTCCACGAAGGCGCTGATTTCTTCATCATATGCGGGAGTCTCTTCCATGAAAGCCAGCCATTCTTCCAGTTCCTCCATCTTCTGGACGCCCCAGATCGGCAGAACATTGTCGAACTGTGTCATAAAAGCCATGGCTGCTTTGGAATCGTGGATCAATCCTCCGGCAAGACCTTTCATGGCAATAAAGCCCATATTTGCTTTCTCACAGGCCTTCACCAGCGCCACATCTTTTTCGGAAGACAGGTAGCTGAATGGAAACTGCAGTGTTTCATAAAGTCCGGATTCAATGCATTCCATGGCAACCGCAAGCTTGTGGGCAGTAACGCCGATGTGGCGGATCTTTCCCTGCTTTTTGGCTTCCAGCATGCATTCATACATGCCTGTGCCGTCACCCGGCCGGTAACACTGGTCTACACAGTGAAACTGATAGAGATCAATATAATCTGTCCGAAGGTTTTTCAGAGAAGTCTCCAATTGCTGCCAGAATTCCTCAGGGGTTTTTGCCATGGTCTTGGAAGCAATATAGAGCTGCTCCCTTATGCCGTCAAAGGCGGCACCTACTTTTTCTTCGCTGTCACTGTAGGCTCTTGCCGTATCAAAAAAACGAATACCTCCCTCGTAGGCTCTTTGCAGAATGGCGACTGCTTCATCGAGACTGACTCTCTGAATCG